>JALWTJ010000034.1 GCA_027082895.1 Hyphomicrobiales bacterium
CACCTATGGAGACCTGCCCGGCATCGGGCCGGTGAATACCGCCCAATACCTTGATGAGGGTGGACTTTCCCGCGCCATTCTCGCCCAGAAGCGCAACGATTTCACCCGGATGCACCTCAAGAGACACCCCCTTGAGGGCGTAGGTTCCCCCAAAGTGCTTCTTGATGCCATCGAACCGCAAAATGTCGGCCGGTGAATTTTCCAAAGATTTTCGTTGCGTATACGTCATAAGATATACAATATACATTTATGTGACACTCGCAAGGGAAATTTTCAGATGAACACACATGAACGGCCTACCCTTGCTCTTGCCCTTGGCGATGCGGCTGGCATCGGCAGTGAACTGGCCGCGAAAGTCCTTTCGCAGGATGATATTCGTCAGGCTGCCAGGTTCATTGTCGTTGGCGACAGGCGCCAGCTTGACGAGGGAATGCAGCAGGCTGGCGTGAAGCTGGATGTACCTGACTGGAGTCCTGCCATGTCCAGCGATATTGCACTTGTCGATCGGGGGAACATTGCGGCAAGCGACATCGTTGCCGGTCGCGGTGATGCCCGCTCCGGTGGTGCCGCGCGTGACAATCTAGTTGCCGCGCTCAGAATCTGTTCGGGCGGAGCGGCCAACGCGGTTTGCTATACGCCACTCAACAAGCAGACGATGCGCCTTGCCGATCCCGATTTCGTCGATGAAATCGGTTTGATACAATCCGTGTTGTGGACGGATGCGGAAGGGTCGGAGTTCAATGTTCTGAACGAGTTGTGGAATGCGCGTGTCACCAGCCACATGCCCTTGCGCGACGTTGCGGGAACCCTGAGCCGGGATTTGATCGTGTCGCGTATCCGGCTTACCGATCAGACCATGCGCAGCGTGGGCAAGAACAAGCCGCGCATTGCGGTTGCCGCACTCAACCCCCATGCCGGGGACGGTGGGAATTTCGGTAACGAGGATGACGACGTTATTGCGCCGGCGGTTGCCGCAGCGGCTGCCGAAGATATCAACGTGACGGGCCCGATACCGGCGGATACCGTTTACCTGCGTGCCGTCAATGGTGAATTTGATGTGGTCCTGTCCATGTATCATGATCAGGGGCAGATCGCCATGAAACTGATCGGGTTTGACCGTGGGGTGACGCTGATTGGCGGATTCCCGTTCTGGATCGCGACACCGGCCCATGGTACGGCCTACGATATTGCGGGCATGGGCATGGCCAATCCGGGCGCAACGCGAAATGCGGTGATGCTGGCTGCCCGCCTTTCCCGTGACAGGGTGCTGGCCGATCCGGAGCGGCAGCGTGAAGTGATCGGTGCGGAAATGGTGGGACGGGCCCGGGCGTCATGACGTTTCTTGGTTGCATTGCCGATGACTTTACCGGGGCAACGGACCTGGCCGGGCTTCTGGCGCGCAGCGGGGTTCGGGTCAGCTTGCGTATCGGGGTGCCGGACAACCCTCCACGGGAGACGGCGCCATTCGAGGTCATTGCCCTGAAAATTCGCACGGCGCCGGTGGCAGAAGCGGTTACGGAGGCGCGTTCGGCACTCGCCTGGTTGCGGGACGCGGGGGCGCAGCGCTTTTTCTGGAAATATTGTTCGACATTCGATTCGACACCAAAAGGGAATATCGGTCCGGTGGCAGAGGCCCTGATGGCGGATCTGGACACGGACCAGACCATCTATTGCCCGGCCTTTCCCGAAAATGGCCGTGCCGTCTTCATGGGAAACCTGTTTGTGGGCCGGCAGCCGCTGGCGGAAAGTCCGATGAAGGACCATCCGCTGACGCCGATGACCGATTCTGATCTGGTGCGGCTCCTTGCTCCGCAAGTGACCCGTCCGGTCGGGCTGATCGATCGGTTGACCGTGGCCAGAGGCGCGCAGGCGGTTCGTGATGAACGGGCGTGCCTGGGCATCGGGGGCGTGGCGCATGTGATCGTGGATGCGGTCGAAAATGGGGATCTCGAAATCATTGCCCAGGCCTGCCATGACATGCCCTTGCTGACCGGCGGTTCGGCGATAGCAATGCCTTTGCCCGGGCTCTACCGGCATGAAGCGCTGATCGGTGACAAGGCGGAAAGACGGTTTCCGCCCATATCCGATCCGCGATCCGTGGTGTTGTCGGGCAGTTGTTCGGCCATGACGCAGGCCCAGGTTGCTGCCTATGTTTCAGGCGGTGCGCCAGCCTACCAGCTTGATCCGCTGGAACTGGCGCGCTCGGGGGCCGGGGATGTTCTTGACTGGCTGGCGGTACAGGATCTGCGCCGGGGGCCGATTGTCTATGCAACGGCAAGACCTGAAGCGGTGCGGGCGGCCCA
>JALWTJ010000035.1 GCA_027082895.1 Hyphomicrobiales bacterium
GGGCCAGGGATTTCATGGACCGTGTCCGCGCAGCAAGAGGGGACGCCGCCTGAACGGGCAGCACGGAAAGGAAAAAGGTGAAGAAGAACATTCACACCAACCTGAGGGAGCTGGCACTCCTGCCCGGCCTGTCGGGGCATGAGGACAGGGTGCGGCGCACCATTGCCGCCCGGCTGGGGGCCATGGGCATTGCCTCGGATACCGACCGTCTGGGCAATCTGAGCGCCCATTTCCCGGGCACAGGCCCTTCCATCCTGTTGTTCACCCACATGGACCAGTTGGGTTTTGTTGTCCGCCGGATCGAACCTGATGGTTTCATCCGTCTCGAACGGCTCGGAGGTGTGCCCGAAAGGGCCTTGCCCGCCCAGCAGGTTCTCATCTGCGTCGGGGAGGGGCGGGACATTCCCGCCATCATTGCCAACAAGAGCCATCATGCCACCACCCCGGAAGAAAAAACAACCGTGCGCGCCTGCGCGCAACTGCATGTGGATGCCGGGTTTGCCAGCGCGGAGGAAGCCCGCAAGGCCGGGGTCCGGGTCGGCTCCCCGGTGGTCTATGCACCCGCATTCCTGTCCCTTGCCGGCAACCGGGTTACCGGTACCAGTCTTGATGACAGGGCCGGCTGTGCCGTGCTGCTGGAGGTGGCCCGTGCCCTGAAAGCGCGGTCCGAGGGGCCACCGGTTCACCTGGTGTTTTCGGTGCAGGAAGAATTCAACCTGCGCGGGGTCCTGCCCGCGGCCCGTGCCATCGGCCCCGACATGGCCATTCAGGTGGACATTGCCCTGTCCGGGGACAGCCCCGACATGGCCGGGCAGAGCGACATCCGGCTGGGTGGCGGCCCCGTGCTCAGCCTTTATTCGTTCCACGGCCGGGGAACATTGAACGGCGTCATCCCCCATCCCGCCATGGTTGCCCTTCTGGAGCATGCGGCCAGCCATAACGACATTCCCCTGCAACGCAGCGCCCGCACCGGCCTGTTGACCGATCTTTCTTACGTCCAGTTGCAGGGGGAGGGCGTTGCCTGTGCCGACATGGCCTTTCCGGCTCGCTATTCCCATTCCGCCCGCGAAGTGGTTGATCTGGACGATCTGTGCGATCTGGTGCGCCTGCTGCTGGGGGCTCTTGAAGCCGTCCGGCCCGATTTCTCACTCAACAGGGATGATTACACCTGATGGATTATTCTATTGGCATAGATATCGGCACCTTTGAATCCAAGGGGGTGCTGGTGGACGAGAACGGCGCCATCCTTGCCAGCGCCGCCCGCCCCCACGAGATGATCGTGCCTCGCCCCGGCTGGGCAGAGCACCGTCCGGAAGACGACTGGTGGGACGATTTCGTGGCCATCTGTCGCTCCCTGTTCGCCGAGTCCGGAGTGCCCGCGGAACGGGTGCGGGCCGTGGCCTGCTCCGGTATCGGCCCGTGCATGCTGCCGGTGGACAGGGAAGGGGCTCCTCTGATGAACGCGGTGCTCTATGGGGTGGATACGCGGGCGGCCAGCGAAATTGAACAGTTGAACGAGCAGATTGGCACCGACCGGATCTTTCACACCTGCGGCAATGCACTGACCTCCCAGTCCGTGGGGCCGAAAATCCTGTGGCTGAAGAACAACCGGCCCGAAATCTTTGCCCGCACCGACAAGATCCTGACCTGCGGCGGCTTTCTGGTGCGCCGCCTGACCGGCCGCAACGTGATCGACCATTTCACGGCGGCAAACTTTTCGCCCCTTTACGATGTCAACCGGCAGGACTGGACCAGCGAACTGGCCGGAGACATTGTTGACCCGGACCTTCTGCCCGAACTGAAATGGTCCGACGAGATCGTGGGGGAGGTCACAAAAGAGGCCGCGCGGGCTACCGGTCTGGCCCCCGGAACGCCAGTCACCACCGGCACTATTGATGCCGCCGCCGAAGCCCTTTCGGTGGGGGTGACCCGGCCCGGCGACATGATGATGATGTATGGCTCCACCATCTTCATCATTCAGGTGGCCAGCCAAAAGGTGTCCGATCCGCGCCTGTGGTATGCGCCCTGGCTGTTCGAGGGGGAGCACGCCATGCTGGCAGGGCTGGCCACCAGCGGCACGCTTACCCACTGGTTTCGTGACCAGCTGGCTCGTGACCTGGATCCCGCCACTGCCTTTGCCCAACTGGCGGCGGAGGCCGAACAATCCCCCCCGGGGGCAAGGGGCCTGCTGCTTCTGCCCTATTTTTCCGGCGAACGCACCCCCATTCATGACCCCCGCGCACGGGGCTGCTTCTTCGGGCTGGACCTGACCCATACGCGTGGCGATATGTAC
>JALWTJ010000036.1 GCA_027082895.1 Hyphomicrobiales bacterium
TCGGCATGGTCGCACCGGACGAATATCCCCTGTTGGGAGCCGTCAGCATGTTTGCGCCCGCCCTTGCCATGGGAAATCCGGTGGTGCTGGTGCCATCAACTCCCCATCCCCTTGCCATGACGGCATTTTATCAGGTGATCGAAACATCGGATGTTCCCGCCGGGGTGCTCAACATCGTGACCGGTGACGGTTCGGATCTGGCCACGACCCTGGCCGAACATGACGGGGTGGACGCCATGTGGTTTGCCGGTGACAAGCAGGGATGTGCCATGGTGGAAAAGGCCTCCGTGGGCAATCTGAAACGCACCTGGACCACCCATGGCCGGCAACTGGACTGGTCGGACGAAAAGAAATTTGCCGGAGAATATTTTCTCGAACACACCACCCAGATCAAGAATGTCTGGATCCCCTATGGTGCCTGATCGGGAAGTGCAGTCAGTGGCAAAGGGAGTGTGAACAATGGTATTTCTCCCCCAGGAAGTGATCGCCAGAAAACGCGACGGCCACAAGCTGTCCGCGACCCAGATCCAGCAATTCATTGCCGGGTATGCCGCGGGAACCGTTTCTGATGCCCAGGCTGCGGCCTTTGCCATGGCCGTCTATTTTCAGCACATGGACCTGGAGGAGAGGGTGGCCCTTACCCTTGCCATGCGCGACAGCGGGTCGGTTCTGGATTGGTCGGATCTGAACGGGCCGGTGGTGGACAAGCATTCCACCGGCGGGGTGGGGGACAATGTGTCCCTGATGCTGGCCCCCATTCTGGCCGCCTGCAACGTCTATGTGCCCATGATTTCGGGGCGTGGGCTGGGCCATACCGGGGGCACGCTGGACAAGTTTGATTCCATTCCCGGCTATGTGGCCACCCCTGACAATGCCCTGTTCCGCAAGACCGTTGCCGAGGTGGGTTGCGCCATTATCGGGCAGACCGACGATCTGGCCCCCGCCGACCGCACTCTTTACGCCATCCGCGACGTGACCGCTACCGTGGAAAATGTGTCCCTGATCACCGCCTCCATCCTTTCCAAGAAGCTTGCCGCCGGGCTTGATGTTCTGGTGCTGGATGTCAAGATTGGCTCCGGTGCCTTCATGAAGACCCTTGACGAGGCGCGGGAACTGGCCAATTCCCTGGTCGGGGTGGCCAATGATGCCGGGGTGAAGACCGGTGCCGTGCTGACCGACATGAACCAGTCCCTTGCCAGTGCCGCCGGCAACGCCCTTGAAGTGCAAAATGCGGTGGATTTCCTGACCGGCACGGCCCGCGATGCGCGCCTGCTCGGGGTTACCCTGGAGTTGGCGGCCCATGCCCTTTGTCTGGCCGGTACTGCCTCTTCGCGCCAGCAGGGGCTGCAGCAGGCCCGGCAGGCCCTTGAAAGTGGCGCGGCGATGGAAAAATTCGCCGCCATGGTGGCCGCCCTTGGCGGACCGGCAGACTTTGTTGAAAGGATGCCGGAATATTTGCCGACGGCCCCGATCATTCGCGATGTTTATGCTTCCGGCACCGGAACGGTCACCCGTGTTGAAACCCGGGAACTGGGAATGGCCGTGGTTGCCCTTGGCGGCGGACGGCGCATGCCCACGGACACGATCGACCACGCGGTGGGCTTTGATCACCTGGTTCCCATTGGTCACAAGGTGGACGATAAGACCCCCCTGGCACGCCTGCATGCGCGGGACGAGGCCAGCGCCCGGGAGGCGGAAAAGCGGCTGCTTCAGGCCTATGAGATCGGCGACAAACCCGAAGATACTCCCCTGATCGTTGCGGCTATCGGGCCGGGTGAAACCCTTTAGGTGCTCTGGAGTTCGCTCCTTGGGGGATGAACCGGAACGCTGCTCCAGGGGATCAGGATTGAACAATGGCAGGCCGCTCCCTTCGAGAGGCCCCGAAACAGGAAAGAGAAACCAAATGCCCCGAGTGATCTTGTGCGTTCTGGACAGTGTCGGCATTGGCGGCGCACCCGATGCGGCCGATTTCGGTGATGCGGGCTCCTGCACCGTTGGCCACATCGCCGAACAATGCGCCCTTGGCAATTGTGACGTTGAAGGGGTGCGCGCCGGGCCGCTTGCCGTTCCCAACATGAACAATCTGGGCCTGGGTGCTGCCATCGAACTGTCGGTGGGAAAAATTCCGTCCGGCCTGGAAAATGCGGTGCCGGCCGGGGTCTGGGGCGTGGGCCGGGAAGTGTCCATCGGCAAGGATACGCCGTCCGGTCATTGGGAGATTGCCGGCCTGCCGGTGCCCTTCGCCTGGGGCTATTTCCCCGACACCATTCCCACCTTTCCCGATGATCTGAT
>JALWTJ010000037.1 GCA_027082895.1 Hyphomicrobiales bacterium
TGATGGACAGTCTGACACGGTTTGCCATGGCGCAGCGTGAAATCGGGCTGGCCATTGGCGAACCGCCCACCGCCAAGGGGTATCCGCCGACAGTGTTTACCGAGTTGCCGCGCCTGTTGGAACGTGCCGGTCCGGGACTGGTAAATTCGGGTTCCGTTACCGGTCTATTTACGGTTTTGGTGGAAGGTGATGACCACAATGAGCCTATCGCGGATGCCGTGCGCGGTATTCTGGACGGGCACATTGTGATGGAGCGTGCCATTGCCGAACGGGGGCGCTATCCGGCGGTTAATATCCTGCGCTCCATATCGCGGACCATGCCCGGCTGTGTGCCCGAACCGGTTCGTCCGGTTCTGGCGGAAGCGCGGGAATATCTGTCGGTATTTGCCGACATGGAGGAGTTGATACGATTGGGAGCATACCGCAAGGGCAGTGATCCGAAAGTGGATAGGGCCATTGCGATCAATCCTGAACTGGAGGCGTTTCTGAGCCAGACCCAGGATGAAGTGACATCGATTGAAGACGGATATGACCGGCTCGGGTACATCGTGGCGCATGGCGCCGGGGACACTGGGACCGGTGACGAAACGACTTGAAGAAGTGTGTAAGGAGTACAAGTCATGAAATCGCGGAGCGAGAGTCTGATCCGGCTCAAGAAATTCCAGGTGGATGAACATCGGCGCGCGGTCAGCCAGATCGAGATGATGATTGCCGATTTCGAGCGGATGGCGGCGGAGCTGGATCAGCAGATCGAGCTGGAGCACAACAAGACCGGCATTTCCGATGCGTCCCATTTTGCCTATTCGACCTTTGCCAAGGCGGCCCTGCAGCGGCGGGACAATCTGCTGGCTTCCGCCGAGGACATGCGTGAGAAACTGGAATCGGCCCAGGACCAGCTTGCCGAATCCCTTGAGGAACTGAAGAAGGTGGAAACCCTGAGCGAGCGCGAGCAGCAGCGGGCCCGGGCCGGGGAATTGAAACGCGAACAGGCCGAATATGACGAGATTGCCCGTTTCCGGCATGGGAAACGCTAGGCAGGAATGGAAAAGGTAACCGGTATCGGCGGGTTTTTCTTTAAGGCACGGGATCCGGAAAAGCTTGCTGCCTGGTATCTGGACATGCTGGGGATCGACCCGATTCCGTCGGATTTCAATGGGTCTTCCTGGAAACAGGCGGCGGGGGAAACCGCTTTTGCGCCGTTTGATCGGAATACGGATTATTTCGGTCGTGCCGAACAGCAATGGATGATCAATTTCAGGGTGAACGATCTGGATGCCATGGTGAACCAGCTGGAAAAGGCGGGTATCGCGGTGACGCGGGAAGGGGATTTCCCCAATGGACGGTTCGCCCGGCTGTCGGATCCCGAGGGCAATCCCGTTCAGTTGTGGGAGCCAGCACCCGCAGAATGAGCACAACATTTCCTGATTACTGGCAAGGGACGGTCAAATCCCCTTGACCTCAGGCCCTGTCCCCGCCAACAGTTTGCAGAAACCGGCGCACAGATGCCGGTTTGAAACTGTCCGAGTTCGCGGAGTGTTCTGGTGTTCGTTTCCGTATTTGATCTGTTCAAGATAGGGGTTGGTCCGTCCTCGTCCCACACCATGGGGCCGACCCTTGCCGCGGGCCGGTTCGTGGACGCCTGTTGCGCCATTTCCGGCATGGAAAGGATCAGAGGCGAAGAGGCCTGTTCCCTTTCGGTGACCCTTTTTGGCTCTCTTGCCCATACGGGGGTGGGGCACGGTACCCTGCGGGCGGTAACCGCCGGGCTGCTGGGGTTTTCACCCGCCCAGGACATCCGGGCGGTTTCCCGGGACATTGCCCGGTTGCGTGAAAGGCGCTTTCTTGAACTGGAGGGAGATGACGGGGCAGGCTTGCGGGTGCGCTTCGATCCGCAGGAGGGGTTCGAACTGGACCGGAAAACTCCCATGCCCCTTCATCCCAACGCCCTGACGTTTCGGCTTCGTGATCCGGCAGGGACGCTGCTTCTCGAACGGACCTATTATTCGGTTGGTGGCGGTTTCGTGATGGATGAAGCGGAAATGGCTGCCGAGGAAAAGGCCGCACCGGCAGACATTCCCTATCCGTTTCACGGGGCCGACGAGATGCTGGCCATGGGCAATGAGTCCGGACTGTCCATTGCGCAGATGAAGCGGGCCAATGAGGAGGTCTTTCATACCGGCGAAGAAGTGGACGCACGCATGGGGGCCATCTGGGGGGCCATGAACGGCTGCATCGACGCGGGGCTGGGTGCGGATGGCGAACTGCCGGGCGGATTGCAGGTCAAAC
>JALWTJ010000038.1 GCA_027082895.1 Hyphomicrobiales bacterium
GGGGGGGCCACAATGTCAAAAACCGCCAGTTCCGCGAAACTGATGTCCGCCGCGCGCAAATATGCCGCCTCCCTTGTGGACAAGGACCCATCCCGCGCCGCCTTTCTCACCCACGCTCTGGATGCAACACATCCCGAAGATTTTGATCGCTTCGTCGCCACCGCCGGTGACACACGGTTCGAAACGATCCTGGACCATTCCTATGCGTCCTTTTCCAAACGCGCACCCGACGATCACCTGATCCACATATGGCGCCCGGACGAAACCGACCCCGCCGCGGTGCAGATCATCGACATTTTCCTTGATGACATGCCTTTCATCGTGGATTCCGTCCTTGCCGCCATTCGCGCCAAGGGCGGCAACATCCGCATGTTCATTCACCCGGTGCTGCCGGTGCAATCGGCAAAGAAGCCATGGAAGATCCTGACAAAGGCCAGCGGGGACTGCGTATTCCACAGTTTCCTGCAGGTACATATCGACCCCATTTTCGATGAAGTGGCCCTGGCCGAACTCTACGCGGAAATCGACAGTGTTCTGCTCGAAGTGCGCCGGGCCGTTGCCGGCTGGCGCCCGATGCTGGAACGGCTGAAAGCCCTCATCCAGTCTTTCCGCCAGTCCCCGCCCCCTGCCGTACCCGAACCCGTCATGGCCGAAATGCTGCATTTCCTGGCATGGCTGGCCGATCACAATTTCACCTTTCTGGGCATGCGCGAATACCGCATCAGGGGCAAGGGAGACGAGACGAGCCTGGAGCCGATCAAGAATGGGGGCCTGGGCATTCTGGTGGACCCCAACGTGCTGTTCCTGCGCAACGGCCCCGAATATGTGGAAATGACCGAACAACATGTCACCTTCCTCAAGAGCCGCGACCCGATCATGGTCACCAAGGCCAACGTGCAGTCCCGGGTGCACCGGCGCACCCACATGGATTATGTGGGGGTCAAGCTCTATGATGAAAAAGGGGAACTGACAGGCGAACTGCGCATGATCGGCCTGTTCACCTCCATGTCCCTGGCCACGCCCCATGTCGAGGTTCCCCTGATCCGGCGCAAGATCGCCGACGTGATGCGCCGCTCGAAACTGGAGCCGTCCAGCCACGCGGGCAAGGCGCTGATGGCGGCGCTGGAAACCTATCCCCGCGATGAGCTGTTCCAGATCGACACCGCCCAGCTGTTCGAATTCGCTTCCCTGATCGCCGCCCTTGCCGATCGTCCCCAGGTGCGGGTGCTGCCCCGTATCGACCGCTACGACAATTTCGTCTCCATCCTGCTGTACCTGCCCCGCGACCACTATGATTCCGGTCTGCGCTACAAGGTCGGCCTCTATCTGGCCGAACAGTATGACGGCCGCGTGTCCGCCTATTACCCCCATTTTCCGGAAGGAGAACTGGTACGGGTCCACTACATAATCGGGCGCAATGGTGGCAAGACGCCCCGTCCGGACCGCACCGAGCTGGAAGCCCACATCTACGACCTGATGCAGACCTTCGGCGACCATATCCTGCATGAAGCAGAAAACCCGGCCGAAGTGGCAAGCTTTGCCCATGCTTTCCCCGCCGGCTATCAAAGCGCCAACACCCCCGCCGATGCCCTGGCCGACATCAAGGTGATGAAAAAGATCACCTCGGATTCCGACATCTTCATTTCCCTGCGCGCCAGTTCGGCCGATCACGGCAACCTGGTACTCAAGTTCTTCCATCCCAACGACCCCATTCCCCTTTCCAGCCGCGTTCCTCTGCTGGAAAATTTCGGCTTCTCAGTCATTGACGAACATTCCTTTCACATTCAGCCCGACAACGGGCAGATCATCTATCTGCACGAAATGCATCTGGACCTGCCCAATGCCGTAAAATGCGACATTTCCGACCTTGGCCCGCGGCTGGAAAGGGCCATTCAGGCCATCTGGTCCAATCACGCCGAAAGTGACGGGCTGAACCGGCTGGCACTGACGGGTGAACTGGAATGGGACGACATCGCCATCATCCGGGCCATGGTGCGCTATCTGCACCAGTTGGGCACCAAATGGTCCCAGCGCTACATCTGGCAGGCCCTGAACAATCAGGGGGAACTCGTTGCCATACTGATCCGGCTGTTTCACACCCTGCACGATCCGGATTTCTCCGGTGACCGGAACAGAAAGGCCGCTGCCCTTGCCAAAAACGTACTGAGCGCCCTGGAAAAGATTTCCTCCCTCGACGAAGACCGCATCGTGCGGCATCTGCTCAACCTGATCCAGAACTCCCTGCGCACGAATTTCTTCCAGCGCGATCCCGACGGCAGCCGCCG
>JALWTJ010000039.1 GCA_027082895.1 Hyphomicrobiales bacterium
GCCCGGGCTTCGCCAGCAAACACCAGGGGCGGGAATTTTGCCAGCCGGGATTCGGCCCGCTCCAATGCAGCCTGATCCGGATAGGTGGGCATCTGCAATGCCGTCTTGTTGCGCCAGGAATCAGGGGTCCATTTACTCATTTTCATACTCGATAGCTGTCATTCGACCGGGACGTTGAAACGCTTTAACAAGCAAACAGGATTATGCCAAGCGCCATCTGGCGCACGGGAGGCGCGCAAAAGGGCAAATTCGGGTTTGGATTGAGAGTGTGGCAACCTATACTGGCTGGTGGAATCGGCACGCCGGTTTCTCAGCGTTCACCCAGCGGAGTTCCGCCATGGACCATTCCCACGACCCCCGCGACATCGCGGACCGACTGGCCGGCGGCCCCGACATCAATTATCTCAGGGACTGGATCTATGGGGGAATTGACGGGGCCGTAACCACCTTTGCCGTGGTGGCAGGAGTGGTGGGGGCCGAGTTGAGCGCCGGCATCGTGCTCATTCTGGGGGTGGCCAACCTGCTGGCGGACGGGTTTTCCATGGCCGCCTCCAACTATTCGGGCACCAAGGCAGAAAACGACGATTGCACCCGCATCCGGCAGATCGAAATGCGCCATATCCGTGCCCACCCGGAAGGGGAGAGGGAGGAACTGCGCCAGATCTACCGGGCCAAGGGGTTCGAGGGGGAAGAACTGGAACACATGGTGGCCCTGCTCTCGCGCCATGAGGAGGTGTGGGTGCAGACCATGCTGAGCGAAGAATACGGCCTGCCCAACGTGCAACGCTCCCCCTTCAAGGCGGCCCTTGCCACCTTTGTCGCCTTCATCCTTTGCGGCGCCGTTCCCCTTCTTCCCTTCATCGCGGGCCTGCCTGCCAGTGCCCCGCTGGCGGCGGGAGCAACGGGGATCGTCTTTTTCCTGATCGGGGCCATGAAATCGAAATGGTCCACCCAGAGCTGGTTCTACAGCGGGGCGGAAACCCTTGTCATCGGCATGGGGGCGGCTGCCATGGCCTATGGGGTCGGGGTGCTGCTGCGCGGACTGGCGGGCGGCGCGGGCCTGTAGGACATGCCCTTGCAGCGCGCGCCCTTGTTTTTCGGGCGCGCGCCGGTTGCATCTGACTGAATCAGTTTGCCAGATTTTTCATGGCCCGCGCCCCGGCAAGAACCGACAGGACGGCGATCACACAGGCAATCACAAAGGCAATCAGGGTGGAGGTGGAAAGCGCATCTCCACGAAATGCTGCCCGCAGACCGTTCACAACATGCTTGATCGGGTTGAAATCGGAGACGACCTGCAACCATTCCGGGGCAAGGGACATGGGCAGCAGAATGCCGGACAGCAGCAGGATCGGCAGGGCGAGGGAGTTGACCATGGGTGCAAGGGCGTTCTCGTTCTTCACCAGAAGGGCAGCGCCATAGGACAGGCTGGCAAAGGATGCGGCCAGAAGAGCAATCAGCAACAGGGCAACAAGAAAGGCTTCAGGGGAAATTCTCAGGCCGAACAGGAAGCTGAGCCCTGTCAGCAGTGCTCCCTGCAGGGTCACGACCAGCACATCGCGCGCCACCAGTCCGCCAAGCAGTGCGGTGGGCCGCATCGGGGCTACCAGCATGCGCTCGATTACCCCAGCCCGCCATTCCGCAATCATGCCGAAACCGACGAAAGCGGCGCCAAAGATCCCCAACTGAACGAGCAGGCCGGGAACGAACACACGCCAGGAATCCCCGGGCGGGAAACCGGGTGCATGGGATACAGCTTCCAGCACCGGCCCGAACAGGGTCAGGTACAGTATGGGTTGCATCAGGGAAATGATGATCCAGACCGGGTTTTGCAGGGCCAGCAGCAGGGAACGGCTGAACACGACCGATGCATCAGAGAGATATTTTTTCATTTTTCAGATCCTTTTCATTCAGTCGCGCAGGGACCGTCCCGTCAGGGACAGGAACACATCATCAAGGGTGGGTGACGCCACTTCGATGGCAATGGCATCAATGCTGGTTTCATTGAGCCTTTTGACCAGTTCGGGCAGCCGGGCGGGGCCATTTTCAACCTGCATCTGCACAAGATTGCCGTTTATCATCGGCTCGGTGGTGGCAATGGTTTTGGCAATCCCAGCTGCACCCGATGCGTCCGAGTTGGTGCGCAGGGTCAGGCTGATGGTGTCTCCGGCAATGGAACTGCGCAATTGTGCGGGCGTCCCCTGCCCGACGATCCTGCCATGATCAATGATCAGGATCCGGTCGCACAGGGCATCGGCCTCGTCCATATAATGGGTGGTCAGAAACAGGGTGGTGCCGAAATCATCCCGCAATTTTCGGATATGGTCCCACAGATTGGCGCGGGACTGGGGATCAAGTCCCGTCGTGGGCTCGTCCATGAACACCAGTTCGGGCTGATGGATCAGTCCCATGGCAATATCAACCCGCCGCCGCTGGCCGCCGGACAGGTCCGAGCATCTGCTTTCCCATTGCCCGGCAAGATCAAGGGCAGCAAACAGGTCGCGTCCCCTCTTTTTCGCCTCGGATCTTGACATTCCGTACAATCTTGCCTGCCAGACGATCTCGTCCCCGGCCCGGGCTTCATCCGACGTACTGCCACGCTGGGATACATAGCCGATATGCCGCCGAATGCTGGTTTGCTGGGTATGCAGGTCAAATCCGGCCACGCTGGCCGTCCCTTCCCCGGGTTTGAGCAGAGTAGTGAGCATTTTCATGGTCACGGATTTTCCCGCCCCGTTGGGCCCCAGGAACCCGACAATCTCTCCTTCACGCACGTCAAAACTGATGCCCCGCACCGCCTCCGTGACCCCTGAACGGTTCATGAAGCTTTTTTCCAGCCCGTTGGCCCGCATCATCCATTTTGTCCCGGACCGGCCGGAAGTTTTTGTGCTAGGCTCGCTTCGAACCTGTAACTGATCCCGCATAGGGCTCTCCAAATTTAGTTTGATTGACAAGTATCTTATGAATCAAGATATATCGGAAATGTCAAGTGACAGTTTTCCTTTTCTCGTGAACAGACTGATTGCCGCTGCCCGCAGCGAGCAGAATGCCATCAACATGTTCGAAGAGGCGCTGGGGAAAATGAACGGCACCAACCGCACGGACATGCGGTGCGCCGACATCATTCAGCGCTTCGGCCGCCTGACCGCGGGAGAACTGGCGGAGGAAACCGGCCTGACGACCGGGGCCATCACCACCATTATCGACCGGCTGGAAAAGGCGGGCATCGCCCGACGGGTGCGTGATACATCCGACCGGCGCAAGGTCTTTGTCGAGTTGACGGATTTTGCGCGGGACGTCAGCGACATCACCTTTGCCCCCATGGGGGAGGCATTCGACATGGCGATGAAGGGAATCTCCAAGGAGGAATTGCGCGTCATCGCGCACTATCTGGAGTTCACTGCCCGCCTGAACCGGGCCTATGCCCGCTTGCTGGAAAGGCATGCTGCTCCGGCGAAAAGCGACGAGAAGGCGCTTCTGGAACGTGCACAGTCCTTTGCGCAGGCGGCACGGGCACTGAACGATGAACTGGCGGCGAGCTGGGGAGAGGAACCCGACACGCCCCCGGTTGCGGGCAAGGGACCATTACCGGCGGGCCCGGGCCATGGGGCGGCGGACGAAAAGGCAAAACCGAAATAAGCGTGGGCAAAAGGAGGCGGGATCAGACCCGCTCGCCCTCCAGAATGGTATAGGTGGGCTCTTTCATGGTCACCAGTTCCTCGGCGGCCACCGGATGCACGGCAATGGTGGCATCGAAGTCGGCCTTGGTGGCCCCCATGGTTACGGCGATGCCCACCATCTGGATCATTTCCCCGGCACCGGCTCCCATGATGTGCACCCCCAGCACCCTGTCGGTCGCCGCATCGGTGATGAGCTTGAACAGCGCCCGGGTCGGGCTGTCCACGAAGGAATGGTTCATGGGCTTGAAACGAGCCAGATAGACGTTGATCTCGCGGTATTTTTCCGAAGCCTGGGCCTCGGTCAGGCCAAGGGTTCCGATCTCGGGGCTGGAAAAGACCGCCGTGGGCACGACGGACAGATCAACGGTGACGGGATCGTCATTGAACTGGGTGCGGGCGAAGGCATGCCCTTCCCGAATGGCCACCGGGGTCAGGGCGGCACGGCCGTTGACATCGCCCACCGCAAACACGGAGGGACAGGTGGTGCGGAAATGTTCGTCCACGGGAATTTCCCCGTGAATGCCGGTCTTAACGCCGATGTTCTCCAGCCCCAGCCCCTGCACGTTGGGCACCCGCCCCGTGGCGTACATGACCTGATCCACATCGTGCTGGAAATCGTCGGTGCAGGTAACGCACAGTCCTTTTTCCGTTTTTTCTATGGCCCTTGGCTGGGTGGCCAGACAGACCTTTATTCCGCGATGGGTCATTTCCTCGGTCAGCCCTTCACGCAGGTGCATGTCGAAGCCGCGCAGGATCAGGGCACCACGATAGGCAAGGGTAACATCCACCCCCAGACCGTTGAAAATGGAGGCAAATTCCACCGCGATATAGCCGCCCCCCACAATCATGATGGATTTGGGCAGGGTTTTCAGGTCAAAGGCCTCGTTGGAGGTAATGGTGTGTTCTATGCCCGGAATGTCCGGCACAAAAGGCTTGCCGCCGGTGGCAATCAGGATCTTTCCGGCTGTCAGAACTTCGCCACTGCCCTGCAGCTTTACCGAATCGGGGGACAGGATCATGGCCCGGTCGGCGCGGGTTTCCACCCCGGAACTGGACAGGAGCGACGCATATATGCCTTCCAGCCGTGCAATTTCCCGATCCTTGTTGCTGCGCAGTACGGACCAGTCAAAGCTGGCCTGCGTGGTCCATCCGAAGCTCTTGGCCAGTTCGAACTGGCCGGAAAAGCCGGCGGCATAGGTGAACAGCTTCTTGGGAACACACCCGCGGATAACACATGTGCCCCCCAGCCGGTATTCCTCGATGACACACACCCGGGCGCCGAAACCGGCGGCGATCCGTGCTGCGCGCACGCCCCCGGAGCCCCCTCCGATCACGATGAGATCAAACTGTTCCGCCATGGTCTGCCACCCCGGTTCTGCGTGCTGAATGATGTTCAGGCGATTGCCACAAAAAAGGGCCCTGCACAAGGCAGGGCCCCTGATGGGAGCACAAATTGATTGCGCGGATTCTCAGGCCGAATGATCCGGTGGAGGCAACGGCCTGCCGCCGAACCGCAGCTGCTAGAGGTCGATGCCCTTGGTGCGCAACTCCGCCTTGACCTTGGCAAAGAATTCGGTGTTCAGGTTGGCCTGGAACAATTGCATGACCGTTGCCAGCTCGTTGTTGATCTCGGCATTGGTCTTGGCCAGCTTGGCCCCGACCGGGCTTTCGTAGAATTTCACGATCTCGGCCAGTTCATCCATGGAAAAGCGGGTGGCGTAAATGCGGGCAAACTGGTCGAACAATTCTCCCTTCTTGTCGGCATATTGCTGGATGACGACGCCGATGGCATCGCTGACCTGGTCGGTAATTTCCGGGTTCAGGGCCACGATGGTACGCATGGAATCGATGCCGGTCTTGATCAGGGCGGTTTCGTAAATCTGCGAGGTGTCGGTCAGGTCCACATATTTGCGCGCAAGGGCAATATGTTCGGGCGTGAGTTCCTGGGCGGAAACGGCGGTCGGCGCCCCAAGGCTCAGCAACACGAGCAGGGCGACAGCAACAAGGGAATTGAAGGAACGAACAAGGTGGTTCATGGGTAGGTTTTCCTAACAGTTAAGCGGCATGAAAGGCATCAGGTGTGAAAATCGCCCATTCTTTCAACGCCATCGGGCCCGGCGATATAGGCGGCACGGCACAGGTTCAGAAACAGGCCATGCTGTACCACACCGGGAATTTCAAGCAAACGGTTTGAAAGGCGTTCTGCATTCGAAATACGGCAAAATCGTGCATCCACTATGTAATGGCCACCATCGGTCACATAGGGCTTGCGGGCGGCATTCCGGCGCAGGGACAGGCCGGTCTGTCCGGCGGGCGCGTCGGCAAATTCAGGCAGCAGGGCCTCTATGGCCAGCCGGGTGGCGCGCAAACCGAACGGATTGACCTCTATGGGCAGGCTGAAGGCGCCAAGCTGGGCGACCTTCTTGCTCTGGTCGGCAATCACCACCATGCGCCGGGAAGCGGCAGCGACGATCTTTTCGCGCAAAAGCGCCCCCCCTCCCCCCTTGATCAGGGACAGGTCGGGAGCAATTTCATCGGTGCCGTCAACGGTAACGTCCAGTTCAGGCAGATCATCAAGGGTGGCCAGAGGAATGTTCAGGGCAGCGGCCTGGGCATGGGTGCGTTCGGAGGTGGGCACACAGACACACCGGAAACCGTCGGCCACCATGGTGCCGACAATGTCCACAAAACAGGCGGCGGTGGAACCGGTTCCCAGCCCCAGATGCAAGGGGCGATCCGCCGGAGCCACCAGATCCGCAGCGACTGCCTGCGCAGCCATTTCCTTTTCGCTGTCACCCATTGTTATTGTCGCTCCTGCTCGCTCTCTTTTCACGGGTCATTATCACTATCAGGGTCCATCTTGCACGCACTTGCCCGTTCTTGCATGCACTTGCCCGTTTCGGGCGCTGCCAGGCGGAACAGGGCCATCAGGCACAGGGGGCGCATGATCGGATTGGAACGATTCACCCATTGTCTCACGAACATTTGAGGGAAAAATGTGCCCGATTGGCAACATTGTTTACTTCACCTGTCCAAAAATGAACAGCGGCGGCCAAAAGACGCTTTTATTAGCCTTGGAAAAAGGTTAACGGTTTGGAATCAACATGGTTGGTGCGCGGGGCGGACCGGCACCAGACTTCAGGGAAAGACAAAAAATGACATTCATACGTTCTGTTTTCACGCTGGCACTGGGAATGCTTGTGGCACTCTCCTTTGCACTTCCCGCAGATGCGGCACGCGTGTTCAATTTCGATACAAACCAGTGGGAAGAGGCAACGAGTGCACCCGCTGGCGTGCGCAAGAGCGGCATTCCGCGTACGATCGTGGATTACCAGACCGATCTTGCGCCGGGATCCATCGTGGTGGAAACCAGTGAAAGGCGGGCCTATTTCGTGCTCCCCAACGGCAAGGCCATGCGCTACGGCATCGGCGTTGGCCGGGACGGGTTCACCTGGCGCGGCCGGCACCGGCTGACCCGCAAGGCGGAATGGCCCGGCTGGACTCCGCCTGCCGCCATGCGCAAGCGTCAGCCCGGTCTTCCCGCCTACATGCCGGGCGGACCGGACAATCCGCTGGGGGCCCGTGCCCTTTACATCGGCAACACGCTTTATCGCCTGCACGGCACGTCGGAACCCTGGACGATCGGACAGGCCGTTTCCTCGGGCTGCATCCGGCTGACCAATGAAGACATCATTGATCTTTATGACCGGGTGAAGGTGGGCGCGCTGATCGTGGTCAACCAGTAACTTTTGCCACGCGGCGTGTCGGGGCAGACATGGCCCCGGCAGCGCCTGCAGGCGGACCGAACAGCCGGCATATGCCGGGCGAAGAATGAAAAGCTGCCCATCCGGGCAGCTTTTTGTTTGTGCGGTTTTCAAGCGAATTGCCTGAAAACTTCCCGCCCATGCTTCGCAAATACCCGATTGCCATTTGCATTGGCTGCAGCAAGCGGGCAATATGCCCCTTCGGGCGCCCCGATCCAAACACTAACCATGGCGAACATGGCCAGGGGCGCAGTGTACCGGCGGCAAGAACATGCCGCTGGAGCAGGTTAATTGCGCAAGGGAGAGCGCTTCATGACGAAAATTACGGGAAACGGGACGAACAGAGCCGGGGGAACACCGCTGGTGGACGGGTTTGGCCGTACCGTGTCCTACCTCAGGGTATCCGTTACCGACCGATGCGATTTCCGCTGCACCTACTGCATGGCGGAAAACATGGTCTTTCTGCCCAAGAAGGACATTCTTTCCTTCGAGGAACTGGCCAGTATCATCGATGTCTTCGTCAAGCGGGGCGTTACCAAGCTGCGGCTGACCGGGGGGGAACCGCTGGTGCGCAAGGACATCATGGACCTGATCAATCACACGTCCGGGCACCTGAAAAATGGCGAACTGAAGGAACTGACCCTGACCAGCAATGGCAGCCAGTTGCACCGGTTCGCGGACCAACTGGTGGCAGCGGGCATGAAGCGGATCAATGTTTCCCTTGATACCCTCAATGCAGAAAAATTCGCCCGCGTCACCCGGCGGGGGCGGCTGGAACAGGTGCTGGAAGGCATCGAAGCGGCCGACCGGGCGGGCCTTGCCATCAAGATCAACATGGTGGCAATGCGTGGTTTCAACGACGAAGAAATCGTGGACATGCTGCACTGGACCCATGAGAGGGGGTTCGACCTGACGCTGATCGAGGAAATGCCCATGGGCGAAGTTTCCGGGGATCGGCGGGAAAGCTTCCTTCCCTTGCGCGAGGTGCGCGACCGGCTGGCCGAACGGTTCACGCTGGAAAAGATCACGCTGAATACCGGGGGGCCGGCCCGCTATGTGCGAGTACAGGAGACCGGGGGCCGGGTGGGATTCATCACCCCCATGAGCCATAATTTCTGTGAAAGCTGCAACCGGGTGCGCCTGACATGCACGGGCAAGCTGTTCCTGTGTCTTGGACAGGAAAACCAGCTGGACCTGCGGACAGCCCTGCGCGCCGGCGGCACAGAGGGAGTCAGCCGTGAACTGGACCGGGCAATGATCCTGAAACCAAAAGGGCATGATTTCGACCCGACGCGGATTGCCCCGGCATCGGTGCGCCATATGTCCGTCACCGGCGGCTAGAGCACTTCCCGAAAAGTGTGAAGCGGTTTTCGGACAAGAAGTGCAGAAATATCAAATAGATAGAGCGTGGTCTTGATTCCATCAGAAACAGACACGCTCTAGACTCGCTCACTTCCGCCCTTGCCCGTCAAACGCGCATTTGCCCTTTCGGGGCGCGGGGGGGCCTCAGGGCAGTGATGTGATGGCGGCTTTTGTCGTGTCCTCCCCTTGCGGCCGGTCCATCAATTGCTGCGGGAAGAAGAGGTTACAGGTCTTCCAGCGGCAGGGTAGTGGTATACTTGATCTGTTCCATGGCAAAGGTCGAGCTGACATCGCTCAGGGAAACGCGGGCAATCAGGCGCTGGTAAAAATCGTCATAGGCATCAATGCTGGCCACCACGACCCGCAACAGATAG
>JALWTJ010000040.1 GCA_027082895.1 Hyphomicrobiales bacterium
TGAAACCATTGCCCGCAACGGTCTGGAAAATTCCGATGCGGTCTATGTGCGCCCCTTTGCCTGGCGGGGGTCGGAAGAACTGGGGGTTCCGGCGCGCAACAACAAGGTGCACGTGGCCATCGCGGTCTGGGAATGGCCCAGCTATTTTTCCATGGAGGAAAAGCTCAAGGGCATTCGCATGACTCTTGCCGACTGGCGGCGTCCGGCGCCAGACACCATTCCGTGCAAGGCGAAAGCGGCGGGCCTCTACATGATCTGCATGCTGTCAAAGCACGCCGCCCAGGACAAAGGCTATACCGAGGCGCTGATGCTGGATCACCAGGGGAACGTGGCCGAAGCCACCAGCGCCAACATCTTCTTCCATCGGGACGGGGAATTGCATACGCCCATTGCCGACACCTTTCTTGACGGCATTACCCGGCGCACGGTGATCGATCTGGCGCGGCGCAACGGGCTGAAAGTGGTCGAGCGGCGGATTTCTCCTTCTGAACTGGGGGATTTCGATGAATGTTTCCTGACGGGAACGGCAGCGGAAATCACGCCGGTGGCGGAGATCGATGCGGTTACCTACCGGCCGGGAAAGATCAGCGAGCTTATCGTCAATGCCTATTCTGAAGAGGTCCGCCCCAAATCGGCAGCGGCCGAATAGGGGCCGGCGGTAACGGCAGACGGTAACGGATTGCGGCGCACCGGGCGTCTGGTGGCCCGTTCCTGCTGCTGTGGCTTGCGCCCCCGCGTGGACGCCGCGTGCGCCTTCTGGACAGATGGGGGTGATTTCAGCGCCGGCGGTCCCTTGCTCTAGAGCGTGTCTGTTTCTGATGGAATCAAGACCACGCTCTATCTGTTTGATATTTCCGCACTTCTTGTCCGAAAACCGCTTCACACTTTTCGGGAAGTGCTCTAGCGCCAGCGGTCCCTTGCCCTGTCGTCGCAGGCTTTTGCGTCCACCCAGCTTTCCCCGTCATTGCCCTTTTCCTTTTTCCAGAAGGGGGCGTCGGTCTTCAGGAAATCCATGATGAACTGGGCCCCTTCGAAGGCGGCCTGGCGATGGGGGGAGAGGGTCATGACCTGCACGATGGGTTCGCCGGGAAGCATTTCGCCGAAGCGGTGAATGATCGTGATGGCCATCAGCGGGAAGCGGGTGGATGCTTCACGGGTGATATCGTCAAGCTGGGCGCGGGCAAGGGCCGGGTAGTGCTCAAGGGTAAGGCTGTGAATGGGATTGTCCGGGTCGGATCTGACCAGCCCGGTAAAGGTGACGGTGGCCCCCGCACCGACCGTTGCCGTTTCCTTGAGGAAGCGGTTGCTTTCTTCGCCCGGATCGAAGATTTCCTGTTGCAGTCGAATGCGGATGTCCATGTCAGCCCCCGGTCATGGGGGGGAAGAAGGCGACGGTTTGTGCCCCGTCAAGGGGGGTATCGTGACCGACGATCTTTTCGTCGAGGGCGGTGCGGATCAGTTTGCGGTTGGCAAAGGCCAGTTCGAACCCTTCATCCCGCGCGCTCATCCAGTCCATCAACTGGTCGATGGTTTTGACCTCATCGGGGGGGGAAACCGTTTCATCGGATTTGTTCAGGCGTTCGCGCAGCCAGGCGAAGTAGAGAATTTTCATCGGGGTCCTTCAGGCAGGAAAGTTATCGGTTCGTGTCGTCTTTCAGGTGGGGCCAGGCCCGGGTAAAATATTCGCAGCCGGTATAAAGGGTCAACAGGGCGGCCAGCGCCATCAGAATCCGGACGCTGGTGAATATCCCATCAATGAGCGGCAGCACAAAGACCCCGCCAAGGGCAATCAGTTGCAGGGTGGTCTTGTATTTGGCGGCCTTTGACACATGGATGACGATTTTTCGGGGGCCGAGATGTTCGCGCAGGCCGGCCACGGCGATTTCGCGCATCAGGATCACGATTCCCGCCCACAACATCCAGGGATCAAAGCTGCGATCATAGGCAAACACGAGCAGAAGAACGGCCACCAGCAGCTTGTCGGCAATGGGGTCGAGCATGCGGCCCAGGGGGGAAATCAACGCCATTTTGCGGGCGATATAGCCGTCCAGATAGTCGGTGATTGCGGCGGCAGCGAACAGGACAAATGCCAGCCAGCGGGCCGTCGTGCCACCGGTCAGAACCAGTGCTGCAATGGCGGGGATGGCCAGAATGCGGGCGATTGTCAGAAGGTTGGGCAGGGACAGGATCTGCTGACGGGCCGGGGCTGGTGCTGTCGAATTGGTGGAACGGGGCATGGCAACAAACCAACAGGGGATAGGGGGGCGGGTCAAGGG
>JALWTJ010000041.1 GCA_027082895.1 Hyphomicrobiales bacterium
GGCCTATGCCGCTCCTCCTCCCCCGCCGCCCCCCGCAGCAACCGAAAGCGCTCCGGTCAGCGTGGTGGAACCCGTTGCCTCAGCGGCGGCAAGCGATATTGCCGCCAATCCCGGCACCCTGACCTCCCCCATGGTCGGCACCGCCTACCTTGCCCCCGAACCGGGCGCCGCTCCCTATGTGGTCGTCGGTTCCAAGGTAACCGAAGGGCAGACCGTGATGATCATCGAGGCCATGAAAACCATGAACCAGATCCCCGCCCATACCTCGGGAACGGTGACCCGGGTTCTGGTCGACGACAAGCAACCGGTTGAATATGGCGAACCCCTCGTCGTGATCGAATAGAGAAAGGACAGGAATCCCGTGTTTTCCAAGGTCCTTATTGCCAATCGCGGCGAAATCGCTCTGCGCATCCTGCGCGCCTGCAAGGAACTGGGCATCCAGACGGTAGCCGTGCATTCGGTCGCCGATGCCGACGCCATGCATGTGCGTCTGGCCGATGAAAGCGTTTGTATCGGCCCCAACCCCGCCGCCCAGAGCTATCTCAACATTCCCGCCATACTGGCCGCCTGTGAAATCACGGGCGCCGATGCCGTACATCCCGGTTATGGTTTCCTGTCCGAAAATGCGCGCTTTGCCCGCATCCTTGAAGAACACAATATCACCTTCATCGGCCCCTCGTCCCGCCACATCGAGATCATGGGCGACAAGATTGCCGCCAAGACCACAGCCATGGAACTGGGCATCCCCTGCGTGCCCGGCTCCGATGGCGATGTCAGCACCGCAGAAGAAGCATTGGCCATCGGAAAGAAGATCGGCTATCCGGTCCTGGTCAAGGCCGCATCGGGCGGTGGTGGCCGCGGCATGAAGCTGGCCATGTCGGCAGACGAAATGGTCAATGCCTGGCAGACGGCACGCTCCGAAGCCAAGGCGGCCTTTGGCGACGACACGGTCTACATCGAAAAATATCTTGCCCGGCCCCGCCACATCGAGATTCAGGTTATCGGCGACGGCAAGGGCCATGCGGTGCACCTGGGAGACAGGGATTGTTCCCTGCAACGGCGCAACCAGAAAATCTGGGAAGAAGCAACTGCCCCGTCCCTGAGTGACAAACGGCGGGCCAAAATCGGCATGATCGTGGCCAATGCCATGAAAAAGCTGAAATATTCGGGCGCCGGTACCGTCGAATTCCTGTACGAGGACAACGAGTTCTATTTCATCGAGATGAACACCCGCCTGCAGGTGGAGCATCCCGTCACCGAACGCATTACCAACGTGGACATCGTTTACGAACAGATTCGCGTTGCCGCTGGTGAACCCCTGCGCCTCAAGCAGGAGGAGATAAAATTCTGGGGACACGCCATCGAGATCCGCATCAATGCCGAGGACGGACGCACCTTTGTTCCCTCCCCGGGCAAGATCACCTATTACCACCCCGCAGGCGGCGTCGGAGTCCGGGTGGATTCGGCCATCTATCAGGGCTATACAATCCCCCCCTATTATGACAGCCTGATCGGCAAGCTGATCGCCCATGGCAAGGATCGCGCCGAATGTCTGCAACGACTGCGCCGCGCCGTGGACGAATTCATCATCGATGGCGTCAACACGACGCTGCCGCTGTTTCAGGACCTTCTGGACGAACCCGACATCCGCTCGGGGGACTATGACATTCACTGGCTGGAAAAATATCTGGAACGCACAAGCTGACGCGTGCCCGGGTCGGACTCTTTGCAATTCAGCCTCCACAAATCAGCCTTGAAGAGAAAGACCCCGATGAAAAACCGCTTCACCACCCCCCGGGCTGCTGCGACCATGGCCGCCCTGGGTATGGCTGCCCTGTCCGTCACCCCGGCCAATGCTGCCCGTTTCCTTGGCAACATAAGCAATTATGGCGATTTCAGTCAGGTCGCCTACGACAATCAGGAACAGTGTGAAAGCGAAGCCAGCTACGGCGAGAGCTGCGTGAAATTTCACGACAATTGTGGCGGCTATCCCCTGTGGGCCTACGAAGCCATCGTCAATGAATGGGCAAACTATGTCCGGGATGGTGAAACCCTGTCCCTGATCGTTTTCGAAGACGTGGACGGTGACGGCATCTATGATTATGGTGCCAACGTCTGCTCGCTGGCCCTGTAGGATCCGCCGAACGCAAGCGAACGGGAAACTGCCTCCGTACCACCAATCCATAGGGCTCCCGCATGACTGCGCCAAAAAACCCGCTGGAACTGGAATTCAATGCCGATCTGGTAATCCGGGCCTATCAGGCCGGCATC
>JALWTJ010000042.1 GCA_027082895.1 Hyphomicrobiales bacterium
GGATTCAGCACGTTGCGGGCCCGCCCCGCTGCGACGGCCAGACTGGCCAGCAACGTCAATTGTGACGTGAGCGCCTTGGTCGAAGCTACGGCAATTTCCGGCCCGCACAGGGTAGGAAGGGCCACATCCGATTCCCGGGCAATGCTGGACTCGGGAACATTGACGACGGAAACCACATGCTGACCCTGCCCGACACTGTAGCGCAGGGCAGCCAGCGTATCGGCGGTTTCCCCGCTCTGGGAAATGAACATGGACAGTCCGCCCTGCTCCAGAGGCGGCTCGCGATAGCGGAATTCGGAGGCAATATCCACATCCACCGGCAGTCGCGCATATTTTTCAAACCAGTACCTGGCAACACTTGCCGCCAGATAGGCCGTGCCGCACGAAGCAATGGTCACCCTTTTCAGATCCTTGAAATCAAAGGGAAGGTCTTCAGGCAAACGCGCCGTCCCGCTGCCCAGATCCAGATAGTGCCCAAGAACATGCCCGATGGTTTCGGGTTGTTCATGGATTTCTTTGGCCATGAAATGACGGTGATTGCCCTTGTCCACCATGTTGGCCGACGCCGCGGAAAGCTCCACCGCCCGTTCCACCTTGTTGCCCGCCGAATCCCGGATGGAAACCCCCCGGGACGTGAGCACCGCCCAGTCCCCGTCCTCCAGATAGGCAACCCGTGAGGTAAAGGGGGCCAGCGCGTAGGCGTCGGATCCCAGATAAACCTCATCGTCCCCATAGCCGATGGCAAGGGGGGAGCCCCGCCGGGCGGCAATGATCATGTCGTCATGGCCTGCAAAAACCAGCGCCAGCCCGAAAGCGCCACGCAACCGTTCCAGAACGAGACCCACCGCCTGTTCCGGTGAACGCCCCCTGTCCACCTCCCGCGTTACCAGAAGCGCCACGATTTCCGTGTCCGTTTCCGTTTGCGCCAGATAGCCATCCTTTTCCAGTTCATCCCGCAATTCCCGGAAATTCTCGATGATGCCATTGTGCACCACCCCCACCTTGCCCGCGACATGGGGATGCGCGTTTTCCTCGGTCGGCGCCCCATGGGTTGCCCAGCGGGTATGCCCGATCCCCGTTTGCCCCGGCAGATTGTCTCCGGCAAGCTTCCGCTCCAGGTTGACCAGCTTTCCCCGCGCCCGGCGCCGGTCCAGCCCTCCCTCATGCACCGTTGCGATTCCGGCACTGTCATAACCACGATATTCCAGCCGCTTGAGGGCCATGACCATCCGCTCGGCAACCGGTGCAGTGCCAATGATTCCCACGATGCCACACATGGATTTTCTCCGATTTTTCCCCGGACCGCCCGGCCCGCACATCTTTTCCCGTTTATTTGCTCAACGCCGTTTTTTCGGCATTTTCCCTGCCGCGGCCTTCTTGCGCTGTTGCGCCCGCGCCCGCAATCTGGGAGCATATCCCCTCAGGTTCTTCTGCTCTGCCCGGGTCATGGCCAGGGCATTGGCCTCCACATCGGCCGTAATGGTGCTGCCCGCCCCAACGATCGCCCCCTCCCCGACCGTGACCGGAGCCACCAGCGCCGTATTGGAGCCGATGAATGCCCCCCCGCCGATTCGGGTAACACTCTTGTTGAAACCATCATAATTGCAGGTGATGGTTCCGGCGCCGATATTGGCCTTCTCCCCCACCAGCGCATCCCCGATATAGGACAGGTGCGATACCTTCGCCCCCTTGGCAACCGTGGCCTTTTTTACTTCGCAGAAATTGCCGACCCTTGCATTTTCCTCCAGCAGCGCTCCGGGACGCAACCGCGCGAACGGCCCCACGGAAACTCCATCCTCGATGGTTGCCCCTTCAATATGAGACCAGGCTCGTATGGTCACATGGTTGCCTACCGTAACCCCGGGACCAAAGACCACCCCCGGCTCAATGGTAACATCCCTGCCAAGTTGCGTGTCATGGCTGAAATAGGTCGTGGCCGGGTCACGCAGGGTAACACCATTGCGCATTGCCCGTTCGCGCAGCCGCTGCTGGAAAATCCCTTCGGCCAGCGCAAGCTGTTCGCGCGAATTCACCCCCAGCACATCGTCGGCCGGGGCCAGCGCATAACCCACCCTGTAACCCGCCGCATTGGCCAGCGGCACCAGATCACCCAGATAATATTCGCCCTGTGCATTGTCATTGCCAACCTTGTCGATCAGTTCACGAAACACCTCCGCCCGGAACCCGAGAATGCAGGCATTGCACAAACCGATTCTGCGTTGCTCCGCAGTGGCGTCCTTATGCTCGACAATATCGAGCAACCGCTCACCCTCGGTCACGAACCGGCCATATCCGGTCGGATCGTCCGGCTCGAACCCCAGGATCGCTGCATCCCAGCCCTGATCCAGACGTGCGGTGATCGCCGTAAAGATGTCGCCATGCAACAGGGGATGGTCTCCATAAACCACCGCGATATACCCCCGGGCCGCCGCGATGGCGTCCGTTGCCATGCGGGCCGCATGGGCGGTTCCCAACCGCTCCGCCTGCTCGAATATGCCAGCCTCCGGCACCAGGGAACGCACCAGATCCTGCAGGGCCGAAGCCCCGGGAGCCGTCACCACTGCAATCGAATCCGATCCCGCATCCCTTGCCGCACGCAGCACATGGCCGAGAATGGGCAGGCCGGCCACCGGATGCAGAAGCTTGGGAAGATCGGAGCGCATGCGGGTGCCCTCGCCCGCCGCAAGAATGATGGTCGTCAGATCGCTCATTCGGGAAAATCCATGTGAATTGAGAGTGCGTAAACGGTTCAGGATCTGTTGCTGCTTGATGAACATGTCAGCAAGAAGTTGGCAAACCCATAATTCACTTATCGGTGCTAGACTAGTGGTCAGCGGGATGATTCGTCGATTTTCAGGACCGGAATATGACGAAAAAGTTTGGGCAGCCCTCTCAGTCGGACATCACCTTCTGGGGTATTGCAGCGGTGGCAGCTGGCGGGATCGCCGTGCTCAGTTCCATCGTATCCGCCCTCGTGCCTGCCGGTTTCTTTGGCGGACTTCATGCCAGCCGGATAGATGGAAGCACCATGAACCAGCTGCGGGCCCAGGTGGAACGTCTGCAAAACCAGCAGCAGATCATGAGCCGCCAGACCAGCGAACTGCGCAGCCAGTTCCGCATGGCCGAACGCAACCGGGCCGATGTCAATATCCGGGTCGGAGCCCTCGAGACCACCATCCCCCAGCTTCTCGAAGTGGTGCCCCCCGGTGCCGAAATCGACCCGCTCGCCGTTACCGCCGCCATTGATTCCCCCGATGCCGAAACCTTCGATGCCGAGGGGGGAAGCGTGGCGATTACCCAGTCTCCCCTGTTTCCCGATGCCGGGGACGAGGCAACGGCAAACAGTTCGTCTCCCCTTCCTCCGCCGCTTTCCCAGCCCGCACCGCCCCTCCTTGCCCCCGCCCATGCGGCGCAGGATACCCCGCAGGAAACGCCAGACAACGCCAGCGCCGCCCTGGCAACTTCTGCACAGACACAGGATCCCGAGCCTGCGGAAACGGCGGGCGGCAGTGTCGCTGCCATCTCCCAGACCCGGTTCGGCCTTGCCATCGGGGACGACATCACCATGCAGACCGCCAATGAGAAATGGGCGGACATTTCCCGCAAGATCGGCCCCCTTCTCATCGGCCTCCGCCCGGCTGTTTCCGACCCGCTGGGCAACAACAGCCTGCGCATCGTTGTCGGCCCGATCACTAATTTTTCCGAAGCCCAGATGCTGTGCGGCCGCATCAACCGGGTCGGCATCACATGCCTGCCCGTGCAATATGCGGATCAGGACGTTACCGCCCTCCAGTAGAAGCACACCGAAAAAAGCACGCAGCAGGTTCAGTCCACCTGTTTCAACGCATAGCCGAACCCGCGCAGGGTGCGCACCGGATCCTCTGCCCCACCCGCCATCAGTTTGCGGCGCAGCCTGCCCACATGCACGTCCACGGTACGCGTCTCCACGAAAATGTCTTTTCCCCATACCCGGTCCAGCAACTGCTCCCGTGACCAGACCCGCCCGGGCTGCTCCAACAGAACCAGCAACAGCTTGTATTCGAGCGGTCCCAACTCGATCGGTTCACCATCGCAGGTTATCCTATGCCGGACCGGATCCAGTTCCAGTGCGCCATGCTGAAGAATCTTGCCGGACCGGGCCGGGCTGGCCCGTCGCAGAATGGCCCGGACCCGCGCCAGCAATTCGTTCACCGAATAGGGCTTGACCACATAATCGTCCGCTCCCGCATCCAGCCCGCGTATCTTGTCCCTGTCCTCCCCCCGCGCCGTCAGCATGATAACGGGAATGCTGGCCGAGCTTTTCCTGCGCTTGATCTGCTTGCATACCTTGAACCCGGAAAGGGTCGGCAACATCCAGTCGAGCAGCACCAGATCGGGGGCCACTTCATCCACCAACAGCAGAGCGTCCTCGCCATTTTGTGCCCGCGCCACCCGATAGTCCTGCTTTTCCAGATTGAACGCCAGAAGCTCCATCTGCGCCGGTTCATCCTCCACGATCAGAATTGTGGGGGCAACAGTTTTGGACATGGTCATGTTTTCTCCGATTTGTCCGCCTGGATTCCCGGAAGCCGGTTCTGCTGCGCGCTGCCCCGTCCCCTGACACCTTAGCCGATCCGGCCCGCGATGTAATTGCGGGTCCGCTCATCCCGCGGGTTGGCAAACAATTCCGCGGTTGGCCCGGCCTCCACCAGATCTCCCATGTGAAAAAACGCCGTCTGTTGCGATACCCGCGCCGCCTGCTGCATGGAATGGGTCACGATAATGATCGTGTACTTTTCCCTCAACTGGTCAATCAACTCTTCTATGACGGCAGTGGCAATGGGGTCGAGGGCCGACGCCGGTTCATCCATCAATATCACCTCGGGTTGCATGGCAATGGCCCGCGCGATACACAGCCGCTGCTGCTGCCCCCCCGACAGCCCGGTTCCCGGTGCGTGCAGCCGGTGAGCAACCTCATCCCACAGCCCGGCCCGCCTCAGGCTGGTTTCAACGATCTCCTGCGCTTCCGCCCGGCTGGCAACCATGCCATGAATGCGCGGCCCGTAAATGACATTCTCGAACACGGATTTCGGAAACGGATTGGGCTTCTGGAACACCATGCCCACATGGGCCCGAAGAGCCACCACGTCCACATCCCTCTCACGGATATCCTTTCCCCTCAACCGGATTTCCCCGTGAACACGACAGCTGTCCACCAGATCACTCATCCGGTTGATACAACGCAGGAAAGTTGATTTCCCACACCCTGACGGACCGATCAGGGCGGTAACCTGACGCGATGGAACATCAAGGGAAATATCCCTGAGCGCCTGTTGGTCACTATAAAAGACATTCAAACCACGAACGCTGATGATGGGAGCTTCATGCACCTCGTGTCTCCTTGAAACGCTTTTCGAAATGCCGGCGCAGCAGGATCGCCAGCAGGTTCATGGCCACCAGCAGCACCAGCAGAACCAGAATGGCGGCGGCGGTCTTTTCCACGAAGGCCCGCTCCGGGCTGTCCGCCCACAAGAAGATCTGCACCGGCAACGAGGCCGCCGCATCAAGGGGCCCCGAAGGCACATCGGCAATGAATGCCACCATGCCGATCATCAGCAGCGGCGCCGTTTCACCAAGGGCCCGTGCCATGGCCAGAATGGCACCGGTGAGCACGCCCGGCAGTGCCAGGGGCACCACATGATGAAAGCTGGTCTGCACCCGGGTGGCGCCCAGGGCCAGCGCCGCCTCGCGGATCGAAAGGGGAACCGAACGCAAGGCGGCCCGGGAAGAAATGACAATGGTCGGCAGACTCATCAGGGCCAGCACCATCCCCCCCACCAGCGGCGTTGAACGGGGCAGGCCGAACGTGCCCAGCAACACCGACAGGCCCAGCAGGCCGAAAATGATCGAGGGAACCGCAGCCAGATTGTTGATGAAAACCTCCACCAGACCGGCCCAGCGCCTCCCGGAAGAAAACTCCTCCAGATGAATTGCCGCCAGAACGCCCACGGGCACCGACAGCACAAAACAGACGAAAAGGGACAGAACCGAACCAACCAGCGCGCTCAGGATTCCGGCCAGTTCCGGCTCCCGGGAATCTCCGCTGACAAAGAAACCGGTATTGAACACCCGCCGGATGGCACCGTTTTCCTCAAGTTGCCGGATCCAGCCCGATTCCCGATCCGACACAAGGCGCCGCTCCTCCGGCACATTCAAATCGACCGCCCCCTTTTCAACCATGTCCAGCGTGTCCGACGCCGTCAGCCAGACCTGCAATTTTCCGCCAACACCCGCACCCTCAGCCCTGTGTTGTCCGACAGGACGCCCGTTCCGCAAAGCAGCGGCCAGTTCCAGTTGCGCATCCGGACTGAGCAGGGAAAGCAGACGCCGCCGGTCCGCACGCCCAATCACGTCGGGAAAGAGAGCGAACATTGCTTCACGCACCATCTTGCCCGTATTTCCCGCCCCCTGTTGCACATCCGCCATCTGTGCCACGGGGCCAATATCAAGAGCGATTTCGGTTTTCCAGATTGCCCCCCGGCCCAGATGGACAAGCGAAACCAGCAACAGAGCCAGAAAGACGAGCGACAGGAAAATTGCTGACCCGCCGGCCCACTGGAAGAAACGGTCCTGCAAGTGGCGACGGCCAAGGTTCAACCGAACACCGGAAAACGGATCAGACAAATTGCTTCTCCCCCTGTCTGGCAATACGAAAGGCCGCGACATTGAGCAGCAGGGTAAGTAGGAACAGCAGCAACCCAAGCGCAAAGGCGGACAGGGTCTTGGCACTGTCAAACGCCTGATCTCCCGTCAGAAGGGCCACGATCTGCACGGTAACCGTGGTGACCGCCTCCAGCGGATTTGCGGTCAGCCGCGCCCCCATACCCGCCGCCATGACCACGATCATGGTTTCACCGATTGCAGCGGATGCGGCCAGCAACACGCCTCCGGCAATGCCAGGCATCGCTGCCGGAACGATCACCCTAGCCATGGTTTCCCCCCGGGTTGCCCCCAGCGCCAGGGACGCCTCCCGCAAGTTGGCCGGCACCGCACTGATGGCATCCTCGGACAGGGAAAGCACGAGTGGCATCAGCATCACCCCCATGACCAGCCCGGCGGCAAGGGCGGATTCCGATGCAACCCGAACCCCCAGTTCTTCGCCCAGCGCCCGGATGAGGGGCGAAAGGACCAGCACGGCAAAAAACCCGTAGACCACACTGGGAATACCCGCCAGAATTTCCAGAACCGGCTTGATCAGGGAACGGGCACGCGGGGCGGCATACTCTGCAAGACAGATTGCCGACAGAACCCCCAGCGGAACCGCAACCAGCATGGCAATGGTGCTGACAAGCAATGTCCCCGCCAGAAGGGGGACGACCCCGAAACTGCCGGTGGCACCGACCTGATCGGAACGAATCGCGGTCTGGGGGCTCCAGTCAAGGCCGAACAGAAAATCACTGAACGGCACAAGGGAAAAGAACGCGACCGCCTCCCCCGCCATGGACAGGACAATGCCGATCGTGACCAGAATCGCCACCAGGGAACTTGCCAGCAGCAGCATCCGCACCAGCATTTCCAGCGGACGTACCCTGCCCGCAAGCGAAAAACCGTCATTTCCGCCCACCGGATCCCGTTGCCCGAAAGGAAAAGTCCGGCCGAAGGAAAATCCTGCCCGGCTACTACGCCGGGAAAGCGAGCGGGCGCAAATCCCGGGCATCTTTGCCGTACCGTGCACGTTCTTCCTCTCCCATTGGAATGAATCCCTTCTCCGACAGGTAGCCATATTCCCCCCACGCATCTTCACTCGTGAACTCCGCAATGAAGGCTGCCATACCGGGCACCTGCCCAACGTGATCGTTCTTCACATAGAAATAAAGCGAACGGGAAAGCGGATAGTCCCCCGAAGAAATGGCCTCGAATGTAGGCATCACTCCCTGCACCATGCTGCCCTGGAGACGGTCGGCATTTTCCTCCAGAAACGAAAAACCGAAGATCCCCAGGGCCTGTGGATTTGCCACCAGCTTCTGCACGATCAGATTGTCGTTTTCACCCGCTTCGACATAGGCCCCATCCTCGCGTATCCCGTAACACAGGGCCTGAAAGGCATGCGGACTGGAACCTTTCAGCTCCACCGCCTGCGGAAATGTTTCACACCCCTTTTCCATGGCCATTTCGACAAAGGCATCCCGGGTGCCCGAAGTGGGCGGCGGCCCCAGCACCTCGATACGAACGGCAGGAAGATCGGGGTTGATCTGATCCCAACGCTGGTAGGGATTGGACTGTATGCCCCCTTTCCCATCCGGAATATGCGCCGCCAGCGCCACATAAATGTCACGCAGACTGAGCGCGAACCGGGGTGCGGCACGCGAATTGGCCAGCACGATTCCGTCATACCCGATCTTGACTTCCGTAATGTTTGCAACCCCATTGGCAGCGCAATTTTCCACCTCGGACCTCTTGATGCGGCGCGAGGCGTTGGCAATATCCGGGCTGTCGGGACCAGGCCCGGCGCAGAACAGTTTCAGGCCCCCGCCCGAACCGGTCGATTCAACCACTGGCGTTGCAAACGCACTGTTCTTGCCGAAATGCTCGGCAACAGTGGTAGCGAAGGGAAACACGGTGGACGACCCCACGATGGAAATCTGCTCCCCGGCCAGAACGGTGCCGGCACCTGTCAAGATGAAGGCAAGGAACGGCGCAAAACGGCCTGCAAAAGCACCCATTCGACGTTTCGCACAATTGGATAAGGTGAAATTCATGACAAGCGGTCTCTTTCAGGTTGCAACGATCAACCGGACGATCCGGTCACCAAACCTTTGGGCCAAGCCTGAAACGCCTGTATGACAGTGATGTAACAGTTGCATGACAATTCGAGATGATTGTCAGATTTCTTTTGATGCCCCCGCCAGCGGCAACACCACGGCAAACGTGCTGCCCACGCCCAGGGTGCTTTCAACGCGCAATTCCCCCCCGTGCTGGATCAGGATATGCTTGACGATGGACAGGCCCAGCCCGGTTCCCCCCTTGGACCGGGAGCGCCCCTTGTCCACCCTGTAGAATCGTTCCGTCAACCGCGAAAGATGTTTGGGAGCAATACCCTCCCCGCTGTCCCTGACAAGAATGTTGATCATGTCCGCCGCCACCGGGTCCGGTTTCATGGACACCCA
>JALWTJ010000043.1 GCA_027082895.1 Hyphomicrobiales bacterium
GGTTTGACCATGATGGACCCCGTCACCCTGGGCCTGTGCACCCAGACCGCGCTGGACATGGAAGTGCGAAAGGCCAACAAGGGCAAGTCCGAAGCCGACAGCGATGCAGGAAAGGTCCGCCTGATGTCCGCCCAGGATGCCCTGGGAAGCGCCGCCGAACTGGCCGAACAGGCCAAGCTGGAAGGCCACTTCACCCCGAGTGGCGAAACCTTCGCCGATGGGGACGGCCCCCTTGTGTCAAGCCAGGACGAAGAACTGGATGCCGATGCGGTTTTCGCCAACCTGTCCTCCCTCAAGGACAAGCCTGCCCACGACGACGACACGGAACAAAACTGATCCGCACGGAACGATCGGGAGGCTCCCCGCCTCCCGGTTTCCCCAAGAACACCGGTTCGGAACAACGAAGCTTGCCCGGCCTCTGTGTTTGCCCAATCCGTTTTTCCGGCTGGTTGCCCGGGAAACCTCACCGGCAACACGAAAAAAGGCGCCCGGCCCGCTAGAGCGTGTCTGTTTCTGATGGAATCAAGACCACGCTCTATCTGTTTGATATTTCCGCACTTCTTGTCCGAAAACCGCTTCACACTTTTCGGGAAGTGCTCTAGCGCGGGTCCGACGCCCTTTCTCGTACCATACCATCCCGACCCGCCCGAAAAGGTCAACCGCCTCGAAAAAGGCATACCCCGCAGCAAACGCCAGACGGGAAGGGAATCAATTCGTTTCAGAAGTCGCTAATGCCGGGTTTCGTTTTGCAGGCGTGCGATCTCGTCCTTCACCTCAAGCTTCTTACGCTTGAGTTCCTGGATCTTGAGCGCATCCCGGGAAGGGTGCTGCATTTCAATGGTAATCTGTTGCTCCAGCATCTGATGCCGGCGCTCCAGAGCGGATATATGCGAAACTGACGACATATATTACTCCTTTCTTGCCATGTATGCGTTTCAGGATCGCGCCAACCCGGCCGCAAGAACGGCACGGAAAAACGCACTCCCTGCCGGCACCAGCCGGCCCAACGCGCCAAAACCCGGAGCAATGGCTTTGTTTCAGAGCAAAGCCGCCGTGCTTGCTCCAGACAGAATCATCATGGCAAAAATCCCCGATTTTGTCGAGGCGGATAACTACCATATGATCCCGTTGTGGCCTATGACTGACAAAAGGTTGATTCCGGGCTCCTGCCCGGCCTCGCCCGCTTTTCATGGCCCGAAACGAAACGCGCCAACGGACAAGGAGTTACAGGGAGTTGATGGAATGCTCAGTCTGACCAGGGAGCAGAAGGCCCGGCTCGGTCTGGAACTGGCCACCTGCAAGCAGCACCATTCGGATCTGGATGCCGCCATCAAGGCGCTGATCCATTCCAAACAGGCCGATTCCATGGTCATTGCGCGCCTTAAAAAGCACAAGCTGAGCCTCAAGGACCGTATCGTGGAACTGGAAAAACTGCTTCTGCCCGATATCATCGCCTGAAATGCCCTTGATCCCCCTGCCCGACAGTGTCCGGCGAACGAACAAAGGTTGCACCTGCCATGCTCGAAACACCCCCCGTTGCCATCCTGATGGGCAGCCAGTCCGACTGGCCTACCATGCGGCGCACCGCCGAAACCCTGGACACGCTCAAGATCGAGTATGAAACCCGCATCGTTTCCGCCCACCGCACCCCGGACCGCCTGTACAGCTTCGCTGCCAGTGCCGCCGAGCGGGGCCACAAGCTGATCATCGCCGGGGCGGGAGGGGCCGCCCATCTTCCCGGCATGATCGCCGCCCTGACCCCGCTGCCCGTTTTCGGCGTGCCCATCCGCTCAAAGGCTCTCAGCGGCAAGGACAGCCTGCTGTCCATCGTGCAGATGCCCGCAGGGGTTCCGGTGGGCACCCTGGCCATCGGGGAAGCGGGCGCCGTCAATGCCGCCCTTCTGGCCGCTGCGGTTCTGGCGCTTCAGGACATCGAAGTGGCCGAATCCCTGCGCGAATTCCGCGACGCCCAGACCCGCAACGTGGCCGATTTCCCCCAGGACAATGACTGAAATGGCAACCATCCCCATCGGCAGCACCATCGGCATCCTTGGCGGTGGCCAGCTGGGGCGCATGCTGGCCCTTGCCGCCGCCCGGCTGGGCATGAAAACCCATACCTTTTGCCCGGATCCGGACAGCCCCGCCTTTGACGTGTGCACCCGGCACACCCTTGCCGACTATCAGGACACACAAGCCCTTGCCGCCTTTGCCGACGCCATCGACGTGGCAACCTTCGAATTTGAAAACATCCCGACCGAAACGACAAGA
>JALWTJ010000044.1 GCA_027082895.1 Hyphomicrobiales bacterium
TATTCGTCGGGTCTGACCAAGGCCATCGCGCCCGTGACCGAAAAGCACGGCGTGCCCATGGTGGAAGCCAACGGTGCATCCCGTTCCCTGTTCACCAACGGCTACAAGTATACCTTTGCCGTGCTCTCCACGTCCGAGCAGTATCTGGCATCCGCCGTTGCTCTTGCCGCCGAACTGGCCACTGCCAACGGCCGTGATCCGAGCAGCGTGAAGGTTGCCATGGCCATGCAGAACGATCCGTTCAGCCAGGACATCCGCGCCGGTGTCATGGACGATGCCGCCAAGCTTGGCATGCAGGTCGTCATTGATGACAAGCTGCCCAAGGATCTGAACGACATGACCCCAACCCTGACCAAGGTGCGGGCTCTGCAGCCGGACCTGCTGGTCGTTTCCGGGCACTCCAAGGGCGCAGCAACCGCCGTGCGCCAGCTGGCCGAGCAGAATGTCTATGTACCCATGGTGGCCATGACCCATTGCGACAGTGCGGATATCGTGGGCAAGTTCGGTGACGCCGCCGAGGGCATCCTGTGTGCAGCCCAGTGGGCGCCGACCCTGAGCTACAGCGATGACCTGTTCGGTTCCGCTGCCGATTTCGCCAAGGCCTTCGAAGAAAAGTACGGCTATGCACCGCCCTACCAGGCGGCTGAATCCGCTGCTGCTGTCGAGGTGTTCGCCAATGCTCTGGAACGCGCCGGATCCCTGGACCAGGATGCGGTTCGTGCTGCCCTGGCATCCACCGACATGCAAACCTTCTACGGCAACATCAAATTCGATGAGACGGGCAAGAATATCGCCAAGCCGATGGTTCTGTTCCAGGTCCAGAACGGCGAACTCAAGGTTGTCGCTCCCACCCAGTGGGCTGAAGCCGAAGTCGTCTTCCCGCGGGCACGCTGAACCCGTTTGTGACGGAAATCGAAGCTGGCGGTCCGGTGCGTTTTTTCGCGCCGGGCCGCGAGCCCGGGACAACTTTTGTGCAAAGGGGCATGCGTGCCCCTTTGTGATATGAGGCACAGGGCACCGGGGGGAACGGTCCATGGATTCAATCCTGACAAACATTCAACTGCTGACCACTCTGGCACCGACGATCAATCTGGAATTGATCGCCAACGGATTGCTGGTCGGCGCCATTTTCGCGTTGATTGCTTACGGCATGGCGCTGGTCTGGGGGGTGATGAACATCATCAACGTGGCCCAGGGAGCCTTTGTGATCTTCGGCGGCTATGTATCCTTTTACATGGTGCGTGCCCTGGGCGAACTGTCGCCGGGCACACCGCGCATCGTCTGGATCGTGCTGGCAATGCCCGTGGCAGCGGCAGCGGTCGCCGCTCTCGCCTACATCGTCTTCCGACTGGTGGTGCAGCGCATCCTTGCCCAGGACATGTTCATCTCGCTGCTGGCCACGTTCGGCATCGAACTGGTGCTGCAGCAACTCATGAATCAGGTCTTTTCGGCAGAGGAGAGGGTGATTGACGCCCAGCTTCCCACCTTTGCCTTTCTCAACTACATGGTAAACATTCCCGGCTCCCGCGCCCTTGGCGCCCTGCTGGGGGTGGCGGCGGCGGTGCTGATTGTCATTCTGGTGCGCCGGACCCGTTTCGGGCGGGCAATGCGCGCCACCGCCCAGAATCCGCAGGCGGCCCGGATCATGGGCATTGATACCGATCAGGTCTATGCCATGACCTTTGCCCTGAACGGGGCCATTTGCGGCATCGCTGGGACCATCGTGGCCTTTGTCTATGTGCTGCACCCGTTTCAGGGGCTGGTCTACACGCTCAGAAGTTTTGCCATCGTCATTCTGGCGGGCATTGGCAACATTGCCGGGGTGATTTTCGCTGCCTTCGGCCTCGGGGTCTACGAGAACTATTCGGGGTTCGTACTGGGCCCCGAATTTCAGAACGGCATGGTGTTCATCATCGTGCCCATCACGCTGCTGGTGCGGGCATGGATCATGCGCCGCCACAGGCAATATCTGAAATAGGGAGGCGGCAATGTTCAAACAATCTCCTGCACAATGGCTGGCAGCACTGGTTGCATTGGCAATCGTGATCGTTGCGCCCTTCGTCCTGCCGAACAACATGTCGCAACTGGTGGACCTGATGGTGTTCATTCTGCTGGCCCTGGGCTGGGACATGCTGGGCGGCCAGATGGGCTACAATTCCTTTGGCAACATCCTGTTCTTCGGCATTGGCATGTACCTTGTCGCTTCCACCCAGGTCTGGTGGGGGGGCTTTTCCCTTGCCGACTACAATTCGGCCAAGGGCGGCAATC
>JALWTJ010000045.1 GCA_027082895.1 Hyphomicrobiales bacterium
CGTTCTGCCATGTCGTTCGCCCGCCCCGTGAGCGCGGAATCAGGTGATCAAAGGTCAGATCGGAACGCCGTCCGCAATATTGGCAGGTAAAACGATCCCGCAGGAACAGGTTGAAACGGGTAAAGGCGGGAAAACGCTGCGGCTTCACATAAGCCTTCAGCGCCACCACGCTGGGCAGGGCCATCTGAAAGGAAGGGCTACGGATCATGGTATCATAGCTGGACACCACATTGACCCGATCCAGGCACACCGCCTTTATCGCATCCTGCCAGTTCCACAGGGACAGGGGATAGTAGCTGAGCGGCCGGAAATCCGCGTTCAGCACCAGTGTCGGACATTCCTGCGGCGACACATGCACACCCAAGACCCTGCTCCCTTCCTGCCGGGCACCGCAACGGCGCCCGTCCGGAAACATTTAAGCGGCATTTATGCGTCCTGTGAAGCAAAAAACGCGCCCGGTCCGGACGGGAAACAGCTCAAATCGTTCCTTCCTTCCTGCCCGCACCCATCACTTCCCGCATGAAGGCGAGGGCAAAACCCAGCCCCTCCGGCGTGATCGTGTGTCCGCTTCCAGGGTCAAGATGCATCGCCACGCGATAACCACGACCTGCCAGAACATCCCGGGATTTCCGTGTCAGGGCAACCGGCACCACGTCATCCGCCTCCCCATGCACCAGGCACACCGGCGGCAGGTGATCCGCCTTCTGTTTCTCGACCCCTGAAAGGCCATCCTGTGGCCCGATCAACCCGCCGGAAAAGGACAGGATGCCCAATGGGGGAACGTTCAGCCGCAACCCCACATCCAGCGCCAGCATTCCCCCTTGCGAGAACCCGGCAACAAAGGTCTGCGCCGGCCCCGGCCCCGCCTGCTTCCACAGATCATCAAGAAATTCCATCAGCACCGGCCGGACTGTTTCGGCTCCCTTGAGCCGGCTCAATTCCCGGTCCGCCTCAAGGGGAAACCACTGATATCCCATAGAATTGATAGCACAGCGCTCCGGCGCATTAGGGGCCACGAACAGGGTGTCGGGCATTGCCGGCTGCAGGGCCTGTCCCAACCCGATCATGTCATTGCCATCCGATCCGTAACCGTGCAGCAGAACCATCAATGTACGGGAATTGCCACTTGCGGGGGGCAACATGGGCCCTGACAGTTTTACACTCAAAGATTGATTCCTTCCCGTTGCCGGAGCACGGCAAAATATCGCCACAGCAACCGTGCCGCGCTCGCCCTGTATGGCGCCCATTGACGGGACACCTGCCGAACGGTTTTTTCATCCGGCCTTTGAGACATGTTCTTGACCCTGCCCACCATCTTTTGCAAGGCCAGATCTCCGGCCGGGAACACATCCGGGTGCCCGATGCAGGATAGCAGGTAGATCTGCGCACTCCAGCGCCCGATCCCCTTCAGCCGCGTCAACGTCTCCACCGCCGCCTGTTCCGGCATGTCCGCAAGGGCGGAAAAATCCAGATCCCCCGCCCGTTCCGCTTCAGCCACCCCACACAAACAGTCAATCTTGGAAAAGCTCAGACCGGCCGCCCGCAACCTGTCCCGCTCCGTTGCAAGAAACCGTTCGCCACTCATCTCCCCGACCAGGTTTTCCACCCGCGCCATGATAGCCCGGGCACTGGCCACGGACAGCAACTGGCCGACAACAATAGACACCAGACCGGCGAAACCCGGCCTGCCGGTGCGCAACGGAACATCCCCCGCCCGTTCAAGCACCGGCACCAGATCATCGTCCAGCCGCACCAGTTCGGACAGGTGACGGGCAAGAATGGCTCTGGAGCTGATACGCTGCATGCCCGTGTTGTCGATGGTACTTTCTCCCGTAAAGGCCTTGATCCAAAGACCAACCATGGCCAGAAGCCAGCAATAGCATGTACAATGACAGGCGCAACATCCGGCGGATCATCCGATCTGCCAAAGAACGTTGCCCTCCAGCCCTTGTCCGCAACCGAAAGGGGATTATTTCATAATGCCATTGCTGCGCTTTGCCCCTTCCCCCAACGGCTACCTGCATCTGGGGCATGCCTATTCGGCCCTGTTCACCCACAAAATGGCACTAAGGGAAAACGGCCGCTGGCTGCTACGCATCGAGGATATCGATCCGACACGCTGCCGAAAGGAATTCGTTACCGCCATTTTTGAGGATCTGCACTGGCTGGGGCTCGAATGGCCACACGACGTACTGTTCCAGTCCAGTCGATTTGATGCCTATGCCCACGCCCTTGAACAGTTGAAGCAACAGGGGCTGATCTATCCCTGTTTCTGCACCCGCACCCAAATCCGGAATGTCGCTTCTTCCCGAACCGACCCGGACGGCGCCCCCCTTTATCCGGGCACCTGCACATCCCTGAGCGAAAAAGAAATTGCACAAAAACGCGCCTGCAAACTGCCCGTCCAGTGGCGCCTCGACATGCGCAAGGCGTGTGAAAAGACCGGCCCGCTCTCCTTCACCGAGATGCCCCCCCTGCCCGGCGCCCGTCCGCAAGTGCGGTTTGCCAACCCGACCCGCTGGGGGGACGTGGTGCTGCAACGCAAGGATACTCCCACCTCCTACCATCTGGCGGTGGTGGTGGACGACGCCTTCCAGAACATTACCCACGTCACCCGGGGCCGGGATCTGGAAGCGGCAACCGACATTCATATGCTGCTCCAGATGCTGCTGGGGCTGCCCACCCCCACCTATACCTTCCACAGGCTGATCACCGATGCCGGCAATCTCAAGCTTTCCAAGTCCCGCGGCTCCCCCTCCCTGAAAGACCTGCGAAAGGCGGGCGTGTCGCCGAGCGACATTCGCACCCGCCTCGGTTTTGACTGACGCCAACCGATCAGGCTGCCAGACGGGAACGGACCGCCATGCGCCCCTTTTCCGGCAGGTAGGATGTGACGGTTTTGCGGACCGCTTCGCCGAATGGTGTCTTGAAACCGGCGCCCAGCAATGTGTCCAGCTCCGGATCCACCAGCTGATGGGGTTCCTCCCACAGATAGATCATTTCCATCACCGCCCGCACGATGGGCACGAACATACCGACCACACGCAACATGCCCAACGGAAAAGGCTTGACCCTGGCCCGCACGGGCAACGCCGCCTGAATGGCCCCGATCATTTCATGGCCCGAAACGAAATGTCCCGAATAGTGAAAGGTACGGAAACGGGCAAATGCATGGCGCTTTTCCGCCAGCGCCACGAAGACCCGTCCCACATCCGGCAAATAGGCCCAGCTATGCTTGCGTGAAAGATCTCCCACATACTGAATCACACCTGACCGAATCCGCCGCAACAGCATCAGATCGAAATTGGTCTGCACGGCATGGGGCGCAAAAAAATCCGCCAGCCGCACGATCAGCACCTGCAACCCCTCCCCCGACGCACGCTGCAACTGCTCCTCCATGCGCTTGCGAATACGGCCCTTTTCCTTTTCCGGTTGCTGGGGCGTATCAGGGGAAATGACATGCTGCTTTGCCCCGTAATTGTATATGTTTCCGGGAAACATCAGGGTCTTGCCAGTACCCTTGAGCACCCCGAGTACCCGTTCAAGTTGCGCTTCGGCCCGCCCGTTTTCCCATTTGTCATAAGGAAGGTTCAGACCATTGACCACCACGTCCGCATCGGCGACCGCCGCCCGCAGTTGCTCCGGATCACTGGCATCTCCTTTCATGAACTGCACCCCTTCAAGCTGCGCCCGGTTGTCCCGGCCCATACCAATGACCCGCCACCCCGCAGCAACAAAGGCCTTGGCACTTTCCTGGCCGAACCGGCCGTTTATTCCCAGAATACTGACTGTCTGCGTCACGATATTGCTCCATCTGATTTGCACTTGCGCCACACTATGATATGCATGCATGATCAGAAATCAGCCAAATCTGAATGTTTGCCATTCATAATTAAATAGCTTATCGGAGAAACCCATGCCTGACAGTGAAATCGACTGGGGCCTGTGGCACAGTTTTGCCGCCGTGGTGCGCCATGGCTCCCTGTCCGGTGCCGCCCGCAAGCTGGACCTGTCCCAGCCCACCCTGGGCCGCCACATTCAGGCACTTGAATCCCAGCTGGATACCACCCTGTTTACCCGCACCCGCAAAGGGCTCGAACCCACCCCCCGGGCCATGCGCCTGTTCGAACAGGTGGACAAGGCCCATCGTTCCCTGAGCGAAGCGGCCATTCAGGCCCAGGGGGCCAACAGCCAGATGCGTGGCACGGTGCGCATGACCGCCTCCACCGTTACCTGTCATTATGTGCTGCCCAATATCCTGAAAACCCTGCGCACAGAACACCCGGCCATCCAGCTTGAACTGGTTGCCTCCGATTCCACCGAGAACCTGCTGATGCGCGAAGCGGACATTGCCATTCGCATGTTCCGCCCCACGCAACTGGAACTGATCACCCGCAAGATCGGCGAAAGCCCCATCACCTGCTGCGCCCACAAGGACTATCTGGACACCCGCGGAACGCCGGAAACCATCAACGACATTTTCAGCCATGATCTCGTCGGTTTCGACAAGTCGGACCTGCTGATTTCCTCCGCCCGCGCCCTCGGATTTGCCCTGAAAAGGGAGGATTTCGTTATTCGAACCGATTCCCAGACCGCCATCTGGGAAATGATCCGGACGGGCCTGGGAATCGGTTTTGCCCAGACCATGCTGGTGCAACAGACCCCCGGCATGCGCGCCATCATCCCCCAGTTGCACATACCACCATTGGAAATCTGGCTCACCACCCATAAAGAACTGTTCACCAACCGCCGGATTCGTGCCATCTATGACCGGCTGGCCGATTTGCTGGCCGACAGTCTTTCACCAACAAGGGCCTCACCGGGGCCGGAGGGGATCCGGACAACATGACAAACCTGCTCAATACCCTGATCATTCTGGCAATGGGAGCCCTGGTCCTGATCATTCTGGCCGGCTTCTGGTCCATGTTCAAGGGCGGTGGCAACCTGAGTCAGAAACTGATGCGGGCCCGCGTCATCATCCAGTTCTTCGCCATCATCCTTCTGCTCATTCTGGCCTGGATGTCCACGTCCGGCGGCTAGAACATCTCCCCCGCAGGTGTGAAACGAATTTCACACCAAACATGCGATAATATCAGGAAATCGGTCGGGGCCGTGATTCGATCCGGCACCCGCCAGGAGACCACCACCCAGCCTTCGGGGAAAAGACCCATGGTCAAGCTGAACAAGATCTATACCAAAACCGGCGACGGCGGCACCACCGGCCTGGTACGCGGGCCACGGCGCGCCAAGGACGATCAGCGCATCCGCGCCTTTGGCAGCGTTGACGAAACCAATGCCTTCATCGGGATGGCACGAACCCATGCCCGCAACATGGCCCGCTTCAATTCCATCCTGGCCCGCATCCAGAACGACCTGTTCGACCTGGGCAGCGATCTGGCCACCCCCGGCCCGGACAAGAGCGACAGCCCCCCTTCCCTGCGCATCACCAACGGACAGGTTTTCTGGCTGGAACAGCAGATAGACATGATCAATGAGGAACTGGAACCCCTGAACAGTTTCGTCCTGCCCGCCGGCTCCGACCTGGCCGCTGCCCTGCATGTGGCGCGCACGGTTGCCCGGCGTGCCGAACGCGAATGCGTGGCCCTGATGCACCTGGAACCGGACACGTCCTCCCTGGTGCAGGTCTACCTCAACCGCCTGTCCGACCTGTTGTTCGTCCTTGCCCGCAACGCCAACCACAATGGCCGGGAAGACGTGCTGTGGAAACCCGGCAAGCACACCTCCACCGTCGCCAAGTCCGGCTTTGGCAAAAGGCAGACCTGATGTTTCTGCCCATGCATGACCGGAATCCCGTCACCCACATCCGGTTTCCCTGGGTAAATTACGGCCTCATCGCCATGACCAGCGCCGTGTTCCTGATCCAGTTTCTTCTTCCCGCCTCCCTCAATTCGGACCTGACGGTGGAGTTCGGCATGATCCCGCTGGTGGTGCGCGACATCATCCCCCAGCCCCTGGCCTGGGTGCCCGACCAGCTGCCCCTGCTCTCCTACGCCTTTCTGCACGCCGACTGGATGCACCTGCTGAGCAACATGCTGTTCCTGTTCATATTCGGGGACAATATCGAGGATGCCCTGGGCCATGTCCGCTACCTGCTGTTCTATCTGGCCTGCGCCGTGCTGGCCGCCGCCACGCATCTGCTGATGAACCTGGATTCCAACGGCCCCCTCATCGGTGCCTCGGGCGCCGTTGCCGGGGTCATGGGAGCCTATATCATCCTTTACCCCCATGCGCGGGTCTTCGTTCTGGCCCGAATCTTCATCCCGCTCCCCATTCCCGTTCCCGCCTTCTGGTTTCTCGGATTCTGGATTGCAACCCAGATTTTCTACGCCCTTACCGCCAATGGCGAACCCGTCGCCTGGTGGGCCCATATCGGGGGCATGGCATCCGGAATTGTCCTTGCGGTGCTCCTGAAACGGCGCAATGTTCCCCTTTTCGGCGGCCGATAGGTCACTGTTTACCTTTAAGTGCCATCATCCGCCCCATGATCACGGATATCGCCACCCGGGCCGTTACGCTGCAACAGCAAAAGACCCAGTTCACCGCCAACATGCTGGTGATGAAAAAACAGTTCGAGATGAAACAGCAACTTGTCAAGATGATCGACAAGGTATCCCGCAGCGCACCTCCGCCCCCCGGAACGGGTACCCGTATCGACAAGACCGCCTGAGGCCCCCGGCCCGTCAGCCATCAGCAAAATTCTTTCCATTTCCGGTGACCTCTGGCGTTCCATGCCCCCCCCGGTACACCCCCCCCTTCCACCGGCGGATGCATCCGCGGAAAACATTCCCCTTTGGAAAAAGGGAGCAACCCGGCAAACGCACCTGCAAGCAGACTCTACCCGGTCAATTCGATCAGCTTGTCGATCACCCCATAGGCCGTATCGCTTGTCCATTCGGCCGGTCCCTGCAACACCGCCAGTTCGCACCCGTTGCCATCCAGCAAGAGGGTGGCCGGCAGACCCAGCGCCACCCCGTTGGACTTGAGCTGGTCAAAGGCGGCAAAACTGGGATCCCCGATCCATGGAAGATTGGTCAACCCGTTTTCATCAAGAAACTGCCGTGCCTTGGCCATGCCCTCCTCCCCCAGATCAAGGGCGATGGTCAGAACCTGAAACGGGCTGTCCTTGTAGCGCGCCGAAAGCTGGTCAAGAGCCGGCATCTCCTCGCGGCACGGACCGCACCAGGTGGCCCAGAAATTGACCAGCAGCGGCTTGCCCGCATATTCCTCCAGCGTATGGGGCTTGCCCTCCCCGTCCACAAAGGACAGGGCACTGTAATTGCGCCCGGTTCCCGTGGGCAGCATGGCCGCCATTTGCCCCACTGTCACCGCGTCCAGCGCATCCAGCGTTTCCTGGGCAACATTGCAGGCGCGCGCCGTTCCGTTCGAAACATTGCTAAGCCACAAAACCGCCGCTATACCTAGCGCCGTGAACGCCAGAACAAATGGAACGAACCGTCCCATCGACGATTTTTTCGACCCCGCTTCCTGCGTGCCTTGAGCATCCGTGTTGCCAGTCAATCCCGTCTCCAACCCGTTCCAGGCAGCACAAGCAATACCACCGATTATCTTTTCAAGCCCTTGTGAGGACCGATGAGTAACAAGATGTGGGGCGGCCGGTTTGCAGCCGGCCCCGACGCCATCATGGAAGAGATTAATGCCTCCATCGGCTACGACAAGCGCTTTTTCCGCCAGGACATCGCCGGATCCATCGCCCACGCCAACATGCTGGCAAAAACCGGGATCATATCCAAGGCGGACAGGGACGCCATTGTTGCCGGTCTAACAGAATTGCGCGAAGAACTGGAGCAAAACCGGTTCAAATTTTCGCGCGCGCTGGAAGACATTCACATGAACATCGAATCGGCCCTTCGTGACAGGATCGGGGAGGCCGCCGCCCGGCTGCACACCGCCCGATCCCGCAACGATCAGGTCGCCACCGATTTCCGCCTTTATGTGCGCGACAGCGTGGACCATCTGATGGAACAGATTACACAGTTGCAAACAGCCCTTTTGCAGCGAGCCGAGAACGAGCATGATACCATCATGCCCGGCTTCACCCACCTGCAGTCGGCCCAGCCCGTCACCCTCGGCCACCATCTGTTGGCCTATGTGGAAATGCTGTCCCGTGACTATCACCGCTTCAAGGACGCCCGCAAGCGAATCAATGTCTGCCCCCTTGGAGCGGCCGCACTGGCCGGCACCGGCTTTCCCATCGACCGGGACATGACGGCCCGCGAACTGGGCTTCGACCGGCCCGCCTCCAACTCCCTTGATGCGGTTTCGGACCGGGATTTCGTGCTGGAAACCATGGGCGCGGCCAGCATCTGCGCCATGCACCTGTCCCGGCTGGCCGAAGAGCTGGTCATCTGGTCCACCCCCCAGTTCGGGTTTGCCACCCTTTCGGACGGCTTTTCCACCGGTTCCTCCATCATGCCCCAGAAACGCAACCCGGACGCCGCCGAACTGATCCGGGCCAAGATCGGGCGTATTTTCGGCGCCCAGGTCGCCATGACAATGGTCATGAAGGGATTGCCCCTGACCTATTCAAAGGACATGCAGGAAGACAAGGAAGGCGCCTTTGACGCCCTTGATTCCCTGTCCCTGTCCCTTGCTGCCATGACCGGCATGATGCAGGATCTTTCCTTCAACCGGGCCGCCATGCGCGCCGCCGCCGGGTCCGGTTTTTCCACCGCCACCGATCTGGCCGACTGGCTGGTGCGCACCCTGAAAATGCCCTTCAGGAACGCCCATCACGTCACCGGTGAAATCGTGGCCCTGGCCGAAAGGCAGGGTGTGGCCCTCAACGAGTTGAGCCTTGAACAGCTGCAATCCGTGGAGCCGGGCATCACCGAAGATGTGTTCAACGTGCTCAGCGTGGAAAATTCCGTTGCCAGCCGCACCAGTTTCGGCGGCACTGCGCCGGAAAACGTGCGCGCCCAGATCGCCCGCTGGCGCAACCTTCTTGAAAGCTGAAACCCATGGTCCACCATTTCCAGTATCGCGGCAACACGATGCATGCCGAAGATGTTGCCATTCCGGACCTTGCCCGGCAGGTCGGCACCCCGTTCTATGTCTATTCCAGCGCCACCCTGCGCCGTCATTTTCACATGATGC
>JALWTJ010000046.1 GCA_027082895.1 Hyphomicrobiales bacterium
CCGTTGCGCTCTGATCGATCAGTTCCTTGACTTCCGCCGAAGCTTCCGCCGCGCTCTGGGCGAGCCGGCGCACTTCCACCGCCACCACGGCAAAACCCTTGCCCGCTTCCCCGGCCCGCGCCGCTTCCACCGAAGCGTTCAGAGCCAGCAGGTTGGTCTGAAAGGCAATATCATCGATCAGACCAATCACACTGGAAATGCGCGCCGACGAAGAGGTGATCCGCTCCATGGCCGTGGTGGCCTTGACCACCACCTCACCCGTTTCCGCCGCCGTCCGGGCCAACGCCTGGGATTTCTGGGATGCCGCATCGGCCGTCTGCGCACTCTGCATGACGGTCTGGGACAACTGGTCCACCGTGGCCGACGTTTCCTCCACCGTGGCCGCCTGCTTGGTGGTCCGTTCGCTCAGATCGTTGGCCCCGGTCAGGATTTCCCCCGTGGCCGCTTTCAGTTCACCCGAAGTCAACCGAAGTTGTCCGATGACATCGGCCAGCTTGTCCGCTACCGCGTTGGTATCCTTCTTCAGCTTGTCAAAGGCCCCGTCATAGGAACCGGTAACCCGCTTGGACAGGTCCATTTCCGCCAGTGCGGACAGAACCTTTCCAACCTCTTCAACGCCTTTTTCCACCGACGCCAGCAATTGCTTGGTTTCAAAAACCGCATCCCGGGTCTTGTCGTCGATGGACGACATGACATCAATCGCATCATTGATCCCTTCTGCCCCGGTCCTGAAGTTCCCTTGCAGACCCCTCAGGCGAATCTTGCGATAATAGCGGCCATCCCGGGAAGCCTCCATGGCCAGCACCACTTCCCGGCCAAAGGCATCCACCACGTCCACCATATCATTGAAACCGTCGATCATTTCCCGGACACCACCACGTTCCGTGGTGGTGTTGATGCGCTTTTCAAACTGTCCGGTGCGCACCTCGTCGCTCACTTCCCTGATCTGACGAAACACGGTGCGCACCCCGTCAAGGGTCTTCACGGCAAAATAGCCCAGCCCGATCTGCACCACCACGAAGCCCAGGCTGACCCAGATGGGGGAATCATACATGCGCGTCACGAGAGCAAAAACCCCGGCAACCACGATCCCCAGGATCAGGATGGCAACCCTATAGAGAGAGGACAAATTCGTCATAATCGACTCCCTTCTTCTCCAGAACCTTGTCGAGCATTGCCGTGGAAGCAGCCAGCCCCTGCTTGCGATTGTCGTGCCGTTGCTCCTCTTCCAGCAAGGCCGCATAAAGCGGTTTTACCGCATCCAGCGCACTCTGATGTGGCTTGCGGCGATTGGAATGAAACCCGGCAATCTGCCCTTCCTCGTCAAAGGAAGGGGTAACATGGGCCAGAACCCAGTAATGATTGTCGTTCTTCGTCCGGTTGACCACATAGGCAAATATTTCGCGCCCGCTGCCGATCCTGTCCCACAACAGCTTGAAGATGCACCGCGGCATGGCCGCGGAACGAATGATGGAATGGGGCTGTCCCACCAGTTCTTCCGGCCGGTATTCGGCGATTTCCGCCCCGAACCGATTGGTGTAGGTGATCCACCCTTTCGCGTTGGTCTTTGTAACGATGAGATCATTTTCCCCCATCGTTCGTTCAGTTCCTTCTGGCAGCATGCTTTCCTCTCCGACAAACCACGGGCACATCAAGGCCGTCCGCAGCCACCAATAGGCACAAATACTGAACCAGCTGTTAACCTTACCGCTTTTGCTACAAGGGAAGTCCGGTGCGCACCTTCACCGTGCGGATCGACATGTTGGAATGCACCTGGGACACGCCGGGAAGCCGGGCAATAAGACGCCGGTGCAGCCGCTCGAAATCCTCCAGATCCCGGCACACCACCCGCAGGATATAGTCGGACTGCCCCGCCATCAGGTGGCATTCCAGGATTTCAGGCACCCCCACCACTGCCGCTTCAAACGCCTCGAAGGACTGCTCGCTCTGGGAGCCCAGGGAAACGGAAATGAAGAACTGCATGGAAAAACCGAGCTTGTCCGCATTCAGCGCCGCCCGATAGGCCAGAATATACCCCCGTTCTTCAAGGGATTTCATGCGCCGGTGGCACGCTGAGGGGGACAGACCCACCTTTTCTCCCAATTGCTGCACGCTCTGCCGGCTGTCCGCCTGCACCAGGCGCAACAGTTTGCGGTCAACATCACCAAGCCGCGACATTATTGCATATCTCCGCCAATTAATCGAATATTTTCCGAATGATTATGCGTTTTCCACCAAACAAAGCAACAAACTTTCGCAAGCCACC
>JALWTJ010000047.1 GCA_027082895.1 Hyphomicrobiales bacterium
TTCCCCCGTTTCATCGCAGACTTCCTTGGACCGGTATTCCATGAGGGCAAATCCGTAGTCGCGCCATTGCCAGATGCCCGACGTGCCGCAATCGCCCAGCCCGCGCCCCAGATAGGTGGCGGAAAGGGTGAGGGTGGTGGTGTTAAAGTTCAGGTTGAACAGGGTATCGGTGCCCGTCCAGCCAAGGGTATCGTCATACTGGGCGAAGAGCAGGGGGGTGAAAGTTTCGGAGCTTCCACCGACATAGGCGCGATAGGCCAGATTATAGGCGCCGCCCGTGCAGGGGAGGAAATAGACCCATGTGTCCGAGTCCACCTTGCCGGATATGACCCGATAGGCTCCGGGCAGATCTTCGAAATCGTCACACTGCTGGTTCTGGGCATGTTGCAGGATCAATGCGGAGGGCACGGCTTGCGGGAACTGGGGGCTGACCGGTGTCAGGCCGATGGGGGCGGCATAGGCGATGCGTTCCGAGCCGACCCGCTTTTGCTGCTCGTCGATCCAGAGCAGGGAGGCGGCAAGTCCCTTGAGGGAGAAATTGGCGGAATGTTCCTTTCCCTTGTCATCGGAAAAGGATGCACGCAGGTGACTGCCGGCCACCAGCTGGTCCAGAAGGTCCTGGGCCATGGAGCCGACAAAATAGAAATCGTTGATGCTGGAATAGGCGCCATAATCGAAATTCTGGCTGTAGTGCTCTTCATCTCCGCGATCCACCTTCAGAACCATGTCGGAATATTGTTCGGGCATGGCGGCAATGGTGGTCAGGGAGATTTCCCAATAGGTTCCCTGTGGGTGGCGGCCCACGCGCAGGACGTAGTCGGCAACGGTTCCATTGGGCGGGTTGGGGTTGTCATAGGTGGTGGCCGAGCAATAGCCGTCCGGGTAGCAGACGGCCAGCCAGTCGCCGAAATATCTGCGGGTTTCATCGGAGGTCTGGGCAAGGGTGGGAGCGCAAAGCAGGACCAGCAGCAGGGAGGCAAGAAGATGTCGGATGGCGAAGGGCTGGTACATGTCGGATCCTCTCGTGGTGTTCTGACGGGTCTTCAGGTGGGGCCGCGTTCTCCCTCTTGTCTCCCATGGCAGATTAACCGGCGATGAACAGTTTTGCACAGGACGATATTTCCCGTCTTTTTATCGGCAATTTCCCGGTGTATCGTTAACGGGAAAAGGGGAATGGCGGTTGTTTCCCTTGTTAATGGATATGGGATATTATCATGGAAGCAATTCTTCCGATTATTATGCAACTTGTTGGTGGTGGTGTTGGGGGCGGGGCCATCGGCTCCATGCTCAAGGGGGCCAATATGGGCCCGACGGGAAATCTGATTGCCGGTGCGGTCGGTGGCGTGGGTGGCACGTTCATTGCCGGGCTTATTCCCGGACTGTCCGGTCTTCTGGGCAAGGCAACGGAGGTTGCCAGCACGGCTTCGGATGCGGCCGGGGCCACGGCGGCCAGCGGGCTTGATCTGGGCGCCCTTGCCGGGCAGGGGGTCACGGGCCTTGTAGGCGGGGGCATTCTTACCGCCGTTGCCGGGTTCATCAAGAATTCCATGGCCAAGTGATATTTTCGGCCAAGTGAACCTTCCGGCCAAGTGGCCCGACGGAGGGAGTGATCCGGCCGGTAAGACAAGCGGGTTGGTCAGGCAAGTCGGGTATGGGGCGGGTCCTGTCCGGCCCGCCTCCTTCGAGCATTGCGCGTGCAAGCAGGCACACCGGCCCTTCGGGGGCGGTGCGTTTTTGCTTGTCCCAAGTTTTTCGTCATGTTGTGCCCTGCACCGGATGACCGGATGTCTGGCAAAACCTGTTTGCCAAATAGGATTTGTGGCGTAACCAGTCGGGCATGGATGCACGGCACGACGAAAAGCAGCGCGACAAAAAAGGGCAGGGGGAAGGGTCCATCCTTGCCGGCATCGGGTTTACCGTGGCTGCCATCCTGCTTTACGGGGTGCAGGATGCCTCCGCCAAGATCCTGTTGCGGGACATTCCCGTTCCCATGATCGTGATGCTGCGTTTCTGGGCGTTCGGCCTGCTGGCCCTGTTTCTGGGGATGAAGCGGTTCGGATTTTCGCTGCAGGCAGTGGCCCGGGCGTTTGTCAGCTCCCATGTACATATCCAGCTGTTGCGGGCGCTGGTATTGCTGGGTGACCTGTTGCTGTTTGCCACCGGTCTGCGCACCTTGCCGCTCGGGGTGGCAACGGCCATTACACTGACATTTCCCCTGATGGTGACCCTGCTGGCCATTCCGATTCTGGGTGAAAAGGTGGG
>JALWTJ010000048.1 GCA_027082895.1 Hyphomicrobiales bacterium
CCTGGCCGCCATTGCGCTGCTTGCGGTGATCTACTATTCACCCGTCTGGTGGGTGTCGCTGACCGCGCCCAACTACCCGAAGGAGGCCTTTCCGGAAGGGGTGCGCATCCACTTTCACATGAACGGTGTGTTCAACGGCTGTCACAAGGTCAAGGGGCGCGAGATCGAGGAAGAGGAGGTACTCGACTGTGTCCACGAGATGGACACCATCAACCACTATGTCGGCATGTATCCCATTGCCGCCGGCGGCGTGGTCGAAAAGGCCTTCTCCCAGTTCCTGGTCGTGTTCCTGGCGGTGATGCTGCTGGGGTTCATGTGCGTGCGTCCTCGTATTCGAGTGGTTATTCTGGCCCTGGGTTTCGGCGCGGTCGCCGTGTGGATGGCGCTGGCCTGGTATGGCGAGAACGGCATCCGTTACGAGAACAAGGGGTATCTCGAAGCACTGGTGCATTCGCTGACCACGGACGTGGAGAAGGAAAGTGTCGAGGAGCAGCTGGGCGCCGGAGCGGCGGTCATCGAGGCACTCAAGAAATCCCTGGAAGAATCCGGGGTGAAGATCGAGGGCGAGGTGAGCGCCTCGCCCGGCAAATTGGAGACCAAGGCCGACCTGATCCAGTATCTGCGTGACAGCTTCGAGGCGGATCAGGCCAGGAAACCGCCTGCCGAGCGAGAAGAATGGAACGGCAGTCTGCGTCAGGTGATGGCCTGGCACTATGAAAAGACCCTGGGGCGCTATTTCAACAATCCTGCCGAGATCCGTCCCATGGTGCACAAGATGACGCTGGCCGGTGACGTGGTGTTCTGGGGTGTACTTCTGGCCATGATCGTCCTGGTCGTCGGCAATCTGATCGGGATGCGGCTCTTCTACTGGCTGCTCGGGCTGGTGCCCACCCTGCTGCCGGTCATCTTCGTGATCGAGTATTCGGCCTGGCTGTGGTGGTACGGCCACAACCTGAACAAGATGGGCGCCTTCACGGTGAAGCCGTTCATGCCCACCGTATTCGGCGACGGCAAGGTGGCCCAGTTCACCACGCATTCCTATCCCCACTACGGGTTCGGACTGATGCTGGTGTTCTCCGCCCTGCTGATCGCCGCCATGCTGATGCGACGGCGGGAACTGCGTGAAGACGGGGGCAGCGTCTGAGTCGGGTCGGGACGGAACGGGTGCTGATGTGGAGGCGGATGCTGGTATTCTGTTTCTGCATGATCGCGACCGGTCCGGCCCGGGGGGGCGTTGATACCGGCGTCACGGGCAACGGCCGCCTGGTTCCGCTGCAGCCGCTCATCGATCGGGCCAGGCCCAACGACACCCTGATGCTGCCGCCGGGGCGGTATGCCGGGCCGGTGCTGATCGACAAGCCACTGGTGCTCGACGGTCAGGGCAAGGCCACCATCGACGCCGGAGGGCAGGGCAGCGTTATCCTGCTGAAGACCGACGGCGCGACGATCCGCAATCTGCATTTGACCAATTCGGGCACCTCCTACAACGACATCGATGCGGGCATCCAGGTGCGTGGCAAATACAACATCATCCGGGACAACCGCATCGACAACTGCCTGTTCGGGATCGACATGCAGCAATCGAACAACAACATCGTGCGTCGCAACCACATTCGCTCCAAGCCGCTGCCGCTGGGCGTGCGCGGTGACGGAATCCGCCTGTGGTACAGCTTCGGCAACAGGATCGAGGACAACGTCCTCGATCACGTCCGTGACATGGTGGTCTGGTATTCGGCGAACAACGAGATCCGCAACAACCGTTCCAGCCACAGCCGCTATTCGCTGCATTTCATGTACTCCCGGTACAACCTGGTCGAGGGCAATTACTACACGCACAATGCCGTCGGCATCTTCCTGATGTACAGTGACAGCGTGGTGGTACGCAACAACACCATTGTCTATGCAGACGGCCCGACCGGGATCGGCATCGGGTTCAAGGAGACCTCGGACCTGACCATCGAAGGCAACCGCATTCTCTATTGCGCCAGCGGCATGTATCTGGACGTCTCGCCATTCCAGCCCGGCACTACCAACCGCCTGACCGGCAATACGGTGGCCTACAACGCCATCGGCCTGCGTTTTCTCAACGACTGGCATGGCAACATCTTTCACGACAACAATTTCGTGGACAACCTGACGCAGGTGGCGGTCACCGGCGGCAAGACGGCCAATCACAATGAATGGCGGCACAACTACTGGAGTGATTACACCGGTTTCGATCGTGACGGCGACGGGATCGGAGACACCCCCTA
>JALWTJ010000049.1 GCA_027082895.1 Hyphomicrobiales bacterium
GATCCCAACCGGGTGCGCACCGAACTGCTGCAACATGAAATCTTTGTCGAATCCATGGGCGGCGACGTTCTGGAAGTGGAAGTATCGGCAACCGAAAAAACCAATCTGGACAAGTTGCTCGACGCCATCATGCTGCAGGCCGAACTGCTTGAACTCAAGGCCAATCCCAGCGGTCCTGCCCGCGGTATCGTGATCGAAGCCAAGCTGGACAAGGGCCGCGGCGCCGTGGCGACAATGCTGATCAAGCGCGGTGAATTGCGGGTGGGCGACATCGTCGTTGCCGGTTCGGAATCCGCTCGCGTTCGCGCCCTGATCAATGACAAGGGCCAGCAGGTCAAGACGGCCGGCCCCTCGACCCCGGTCGAGGTTCTCGGCTTTACCGGTGTTCCGGCCGCCGGGGATCTTTTTGCCGTCGTGCCGAACGAGGCCCGCGCCCGCGAAGTCACCGAATATCGCCAGCGTGTGCTGCGTGAACGGTCCGGTGCTGCCGGGGCCACATCCCTTGAGCAGATGATGAGCCAGCTCAAGAGCTCGGAAATTTCCCGGGTGCCCCTGGTCGTCAAGGCCGATGTGCAGGGGTCGGTGGAAGCCATTGTTTCCGCCGTCGAAAAGCTGGGGACCGACGAGGTTTCCGCCCAGGTGCTGCTGGCCAGTCCCGGCGGTATTACCGAAAGCGATGTCATTCTGGCCAAGGCATCCGGGGCCGTGATCATCGGCTTTAACGTACGCGCCAATCGTCAGGCCCGGGAACTGGCCCGCAGCGACGGCATCGAGATCCGCTATTACAACGTCATTTATGACCTGGTCGATGATGTGCGCGCGGCCATGTCCGGCCTGCTGTCCCCCGAAATTCGTGAGACTTTCCTCGGGAATGCGCAGATTCTGGAAGTTTTCAACATCACGAAAGTCGGCAAGGTGGCCGGCTGCCGCGTCACCGACGGCACGGTGGAGCGGGGCGCCGGGGTGCGCCTGATCCGCGACGATGTGGTCATTCACGAGGGAAAGCTGTCCACCCTGAAACGCTTCAAGGACGAGGTGAACGAGGTTGTGGCCGGTCAGGAATGCGGCATGGCTTTTGAAAATTATCAGGACATGCGCAAGGGGGATGTTATCGAATGTTTCCGTCGGGAGGAGATCGAGCGTTCCCTTTAGGCCGTCTGCGCCTGCACTTGAACGCGAAAGCTTCGCCCGGCCCTGCCCTTTGTGGAGACACGAATGCCCAGACACAAGAAATCCGGCGCCCCTTCTCAGCGCATGTTGCGCGTGGGCGAACTGGTACGCCATACCCTGTCCGCCTTTCTGACCCGCAACGATATTTCCGATCCCGACCTGTCCGGCGTGGTGCTGACGGTGCCCGAAGTGCGCATGACCCCGGATCTGAAGCTGGCCTCTGTCTATGTCATGCCCCTTGGTGGCGACAATGCCCCTCAGGTCGTGGATGCCCTCAATCGCAACCGGAAATTCATCCGCGGCGGGCTGGCGCCTCTTCTTGCTTTGAAATATGCGCCTGACCTGCGTTTCTTCGTGGACGATACCTTTGACGAGGCCGACCGGATCAACGCCATTCTGGCCTCCGAGCGGGTGCAGCGTGATCTGCGCGATGATTCCGAAACGTCCACGGACAAGACCGATTGACGGCACTGGTGGTGCGAGTGGCCGGGAAGCGGGCCAGAACGATGGCGGAAACGACTGAAGGAGTAGATGATGGGACTTTTTGATTTTCTTACCGGCACCAAGCGGCCCGAAAAAGGGATTGCTCCGGCCCCCCGTCAGCAGGTGGAAGCAGCCATCCTTGCGGTCAATCGTGACACGGCGCCCTTCCGGATTTCCCCCAGCGACGAGCCCGGGGTGGACCTTGTGGCCGAATGGAAGATTGTTGATGCCAGATGGTATGAAATCTTTGCCAAGGCGGGACTGGAAAAGTCGTTCAAGATCAAGATGCGCCTGGATGAAGGGGCCCACGAGGTCCGGGCCATGGATGAGGAATATACGGTTGAATGGCGGGCCGGCGTGCCGTCCCTGACCCTGAACATGTCCGGTTTCAAGGGCCAGAAGACGGAAGTGTCCTTTGGCACCGCCTATGCGTTTACCGAAGAGTTCAAGCCCGGACAGGTCTATAATTATCGGTTCAATTCCGGCGAGTTGAAAAAACCGCTCCAGGAAGCGGTTCTGGCCAATGGCTGGACCTGGCGCGGTGTTGCCTTCGGCAAGCTGTAGGTTCGGCATTTCCCGGTTTATCATTTCAGGAAAG
>JALWTJ010000050.1 GCA_027082895.1 Hyphomicrobiales bacterium
GGCATTGACCAGCATGGAAGTGGAATGCCCGAGGTGCCTGCGCCAGTCGGAAGGGGCGATCTTGTCCTGAATTAGGGCATCGATGGTGGGCGCGTCCGGAACCCGGAGCAGGGCTTCGGCAAGGCACATCAGGGCGACGCCCTCCCGGCTCGACAGCCCGTATTCGGCAAGGAAGGCTTCCATCAGTCCGGGCCGGTCATGGCGGCGGATCCCCTTAACAAGGCCGGTGGCGTTCCGAGCAATGGCGCGCCGGTCCTGCGGGGAAAGCCCGCAGGCCCGGGCAAGCTTTTCCACCTGCGCCATCTCGTCCCCATGGGGCGAAAGTCCGTGTCCGGCGCCTTTTGTCTTTCCGTTCCGGGTACCCGTTCTGCTGCCCATTGTCCGGTCTCCTTTTACCGTCCAATGTGCCATGTCCGGCATGAGATTATTTTCTTGAGATAGCCATTTTCTAGACAAATCACCTGAATTCAGATCAGATTGCAGAAAATATCATTATGAGGAGGCAAAATGTCGGAAATAGATGCATTTGATCGCCGGATCATGGATGCCCTGTCCGTTGATGGCCGGATGACCCTGACCCGCCTGTCCCGGACCATCGGGCTTTCGGTCACCCCCTGCCAGATGCGGCTGAAGCGGCTGGAGGCCCGGGGCTATATCCGGGGATATGCGGCGGTGCTTGATCCGGTAAAGCTGGGCCGGGACCATATATCCTTCGTGCAGGTCAAACTGTCCGATACCCGTGCCCCGGCGCTCAGGGCCTTCAACGAGGCGGTGATGGAGCTTGCCGAGGTCGAGCAGTGCCACATGATTGCCGGCGGATTTGACTACCTGCTCAAGGTGCGTACGGAAAGCATGGCCCGCTACCGGGAAGTGATGGGCGAAAAGATATCCACTCTGCCCCACGTTTCGGTGACCTCCACATTCGTGGCCATGGAGGCGGTCAAGGAGGATGTGTTTCACCGCGTGTCACCGAAAAGTGGGCACCGGTTTTCGGATCACTGACACGCGGGAGGGGAAAGCGTGTCATTCGAAAAGTGGGCACCGGTTTTCGGATTACTGACACGCGGGAGGGGAAAGCGTGTCATTCGAAAAGTGGGCACCGGTTTTCGGATCACTGACACGCGCCCGAGGATGGGAGACCGGATGCCGGATTGTCGCTGGAAAGGTACATGGTCTCCATCCACTGTTGCGCTGTCCGGCCGGGCAATTTGCCAATTTGGCGGGAAAACGGGGAAACTCCCTTGCGCCAATACATGACAATCTTCTAATATACGCGGGTTCTGCCGTTGATTGTTGGTTGCGGCAAAAGCGGAAAAACAATAAACACCTGCATCACGACGGACAGTTTACGGGACCATTTCATGTCACTCTCAAGCCAGCCTCAACTGGATACGTCGCCGGATGTGTCCGATGAAATCCGGCACACCACCTGCTACATGTGCGCCTGCCGCTGCGGCATCAACGTGCACATGAAGAACGGCAAGGTGAAATATATCGAGGGCAACAAGGATCACCCGGTCAACAAGGGTGTATTGTGCGCCAAGGGATCCGCGGGGATCATGCAGCATTATTCCCCCGCGCGGCTGAAAGCACCCATGAAGCGTGTCGGCCCCCGCGGCAGCGGCCAGTTCGAGGAAATCAGCTGGGAGGAGGCCATGGAAACGGCCGTTTCCTGGCTGGCCCCTCTGCGCAAGGAAGCGCCGGAAAAGCTGGCCTTCTTCACCGGACGGGACCAGTCCCAGTCCATGACCGGCTGGTGGGCCCAGGCCTATGGCACCCCCAACTATGCAGCCCATGGCGGGTTCTGCTCCGTCAACATGGCCGCCGCCGGCATCTACACCATGGGGGGCGCGTTCTGGGAATTCGGCGCGCCGGACTGGGAACACACAAGGCTGTTCATGATATTCGGAGTGGCCGAGGATCACGATTCCAACCCCATCAAGATGGGCATCGGCCGTCTCAAGGAGAGGGGGGCCAAGATCATCGGCGTCAACCCGATCCGCTCCGGCTACAATGCGGTGGCCGACGAATGGGTGGGCATCACCCCGGGCACCGACGGCCTGTTCATCCTTGCTATCATTCATGAGCTTCTCAAGGCCGGCAAGGTGGATCTGGACTATCTGGTCCGCTACACCAACGCGCCGTTCCTGGTCAATGACGACCCGGAATCCAAGGATTACGGTCTCTTTTTGCGCGGCCGCAACAACAAGCCGCAGGTCATGGACCGCAAGACCGGCAAGCCAGTGGCCTTTGACAGGAAGGGGGTGACCCCGGACCTCGTCAAGACCCACAAGGCAAAGGGCAGCACCTGGCGCCCCGTGTTCCAGCTTCTGGCAGAAAAATACCTGTCGGAGGAAAACGCCGCCGAAAACGTTGCCGGTCGTTGCGGCGTGTCCGCCGATACCATAAGGCGCATTGCCGCCGAATTGGCTCACGTGGCGTTCGAGGAAGAAATTACCATCGACCAGCCCTGGACGGACTGGAAGGGGCAGAAACATGACAAGATGATCGGCCGTCCTGTCTCCTTCCACGCCATGCGAGGCATTTCCGCCCATTCCAACGGGTTTCAGACCTGCCGTGCCCTGCACATGCTGCAGATTCTGCTCGGTTCGGTCGAGGTGCCCGGCGGCTTCCGTTTCAAGCCCACCTATCCCAAGCCGGTGGAAGCCCATCCGGCACCCCATTGCAAGGTAACCCCCGGCGCCCCCCTGGATGGTCCCCATCTGGGCTATCCGCGCGGGCCGGAAGATCTGTGCCTTGCCGAGGACGGCAGCGCGGCAAGGATCGACAAGGCCTTTACCTGGGACAATCCCCTGTCCGCCCATGGCATGATGCACATGGTGATTTCCAACGCCCATGCCGGGGATCCGTACAAGATCGATACCCTGTTCATGTACATGGCCAACATGAGCTGGAATTCCTCCATGAATTCGGCCGGGGTCATGCAGATGCTTACCGATCGGGATGAATCAGGGGAATATGTCATCCCCCGCATCATCTATTCCGATGCCTATTCCTCCGAAATGGTGGCCTATGCCGACCTGATCCTGCCCGACACCACCTATCTGGAGCGTCATGATTGCATTTCTCTGCTCGACCGGCCCATCTGCGAGGCCGATGCCGTGGCCGATTCGATTCGCTGGCCGGTGGTGGAGCCGGACCGGGACGTGCGCTGTTTCCAGTCCGTGCTGATCGAGTTGGGCGCGCGCCTGGGCCTGCCCGGCATGGTCAATGAGGATGGCAGCCCCACCTACAAGGACTATGCCGATTATATCCAGAATCACGAGCGTCGCCCCGGCGTCGGCCCGCTGGCCGGGTTCCGGGGCAAGGATGGCACGGGCAAGGGCAGGGGAGAACCCAACCCGAACCAGATTCAGGCCTATATCGACAATGGCGGATTCTGGATCGACCATATCCCCCCCGAAGCGGCCTACTACAAGCCCTGGAACGCAGCCTATCAGGACTGGGCGGTGGAAAGGGGCCTGTACGACAAGCCCCAGCCCTACCTGTTCCAGCTCTATGTGGAACCCCTGGCCCGCTTCCAGCGTGCCGCGCGCGGTCACGGGGACATCCAGCCCCCCGAACATCTGCGTCAGCACATTCTGGAAAACATGGAGCCGCTTCCCTCCTGGCGGCCCCCGTTTGAAGACACGGCCGTGGACACGGAGGAATATCCCTTCCACGCCCTGACCCAGCGGCCCGCCGCCATGTACCATTCCTGGGGTTCCCAGAACGCCTGGCTGCGCCAGATTCACGGCGCCAATCCCCTTTACGTTTCCGGCGAGATATTTGCCCGGTACGGCTTCAAGGATGGGGACTGGGCCTGGGTCACCTCCCGCCATGGCCGCATCAAGGTGCCCGTGGTGCGCATGGATGCCCTCAATGCGAACACGGTATGGACCTGGAACGCCATCGGCAAACGCGCCGGTGCCTGGGCCCTGGATGAAAAGGCGCCCGAAGCGACCCGGGGCTTTTTGCTCAATCATCTCATTTCCGAGCTTCTGCCCCCGAAAAAGGATGGCATGCGCTGGTCCAACTCCGACCCCGTCACCGGGCAGGCCGCCTGGTTCGACCTGCGGGTGAAGATCGAAAGGGCCGACCCCGGAAACGGGGTGTCCCAGCCCCATGCACCCACCCAGAAGTCACCGGTCGGGCAGGGCCCCGACACCATTGCCTACGGGGGAGATCTGAAATGACCAACCTGCCTTCGGCCACCGAAAAGAAACTGGGGCTGGCCATTGATCTGGATACCTGCGTGGGCTGCCATGCCTGCGTCATTTCCTGCAAGGAATGGAACACCTCCAACTATGGTGCTCCCCTGTCCGATGTGGATGCCTATGGTGCCTCCCCGGTGGGAACCTTTCTGAACCGGGTCCATACCTTCGAGATCAAGGCGGACAACAGGCCCGCCCAGACCCTGCATTTCCCCAAGTCCTGCCTGCATTGCGAGGACGCTCCGTGCGTGACCGTGTGTCCTACCGGCGCCAGCTACAAGCGCACCCAAGACGGTATCGTGCTGGTCAATGAGGACGATTGCATGGGCTGCGGCCTGTGTGCCTGGGCCTGCCCCTACGGTGCCCGCGAGATGGATGCCGAGGCCGGCATCATGAAGAAATGCACCCTGTGCGTGGACCGGATCTACAACGAAAACATTCCGGAAGAAGACCGGGTACCCTCCTGCGTGCGCACCTGCCCCGCCGGCGCCCGTCATTTCGGGGATTTTGCCGATCCGGACAGCAACGTGTCCCGCCTGAGTGCTGAGCGTGGCGGGGTGGAACTGATGGCAGCCCAGAAGACCCGGCCCGTCAACCGCTACCTGCCCCCCCGGCCCAAGGCGGACGTGACCGGCGATGGCCAGATCGACATTCCCAACCCGTTCCTTGAAGCAAAGAACCAGACCGCCAAGGGATTTCTGGGCTGGCTTGACAAAGCGCTGGAGAAAATCTGATGTATCCCGCTCCCTCCGTCATTCTCTTTACCTCCCTCTCCGGCATCGGGTTCGGCCTGCTGGCCTGGCTGGGCACCGGTCATCCCGCTGTCACCTACCTGACCGCTTTCACCTTTTTCTTTCTGGCCTACGGGTTGGCGGTGGGTGGATTGCTGGCATCCGTGTTTCACCTTGGCAACAAGATCAACGCCTTCAAGGCCTTTTCCCAATGGCGTTCCTCCTGGCTGTCCCGGGAAGGTATCATGGCCGTTGCCAGCCTGCTGGTCATGGCCCCTTATGCCATTGGCGAAATCTTCTTCGGCCAGCAATGGCCGCTCTTTGGCTGGCTGGGGGCGGCCGGGGCGGTGACAACTGTTTTCACCACCTCCATGATCTATACTCAGATGCAAACGGTGCCCCGCTGGAATTCGCCACTGACCCCGGTTCTGTTCCTGTTGTACGCTCTGGGCGGCGGCGCGCTTCTGGCTGGCCAGACCGGCGTGGCCATGCTGCTTCTGATCGCGCTGGGCCTCGTGCAGGCCCTGAACTGGTATCTGGGAGACGGGGCCTTCGCGGCGGCCGGGCATACCCTTGAAACGGCCACCGGCATGGCCGGGCTGGGCCGGATGCGGCTGCTGGAGCCGCCCCACTCCTCCCCCAATTACCTGATGAAGGAAATGGTGTTCGTGGTCGGGCGCAAGCATGTCCGCAAGTTGCGCATGATTTCCATGGTGCTGCTGGTTTTGCTGCCGGTACTGATCCTGTTGCTGGCGCCGGCCGCCCACGTGCTTGTGGGCATTGCGGTTCTCTCGCATCTGGCAGGCGTGTTCGTGGCCCGCTGGCTGTTCTTTGCCCAGGCCGAACATGTGGTGGGTCTTTACTACGACATGCGCTGACCAGTGACAGGCACACAACGGGCAACAGGTTCCGGTAGTCGGCAAACTGGCAGGGGGAGGGCAGGGTGAGCGGCGGCGCAATCATCGGCTTTGACATCGGTACCACCTCCATAAAGGCCGGTCTTTTTGATGCGGATGGGTCCCTTCTGGCCTCCTATGCCGCCAAATATCCCACCCGGCATGGTCCCGCCGGCCGGGTCGAGCAGGATCCCGCGGACTGGTTGCGGCACATGGACCGCGCCCTTGCCGCCTTTTCGCAAGAGATTTCCCCGGACGAGGTGTGTGCCATCGGTCTGACCTCCCAGGTCAATACCCATCTGTTCGTTGATGCCGATGCTACCCCACTTGCACCCGCCATCATCTGGCAGGATACGCGTTGCGCTGAAGAAGCCGCACAGCTGGACGCCGCCATTGATCCGGCGGACAAGACCCGCTGGTGGGGGGCGCCCCTGCCTGTTGATGCTTCCCATTGTCTGGCGCGCATGCAGTGGATGGCTTGCAACAGGCCCGAGCAATGGGAACGCTGCGCCCATGTGATGCTGCCCAAGGATTATTGCCTGCACTATCTGACGGGGGAGTTGGCCACCGATCCCATTTCCAATGTCGGTATGGTCGACCTTGAGGGAAAATTCATCCCCGAACTTCTGGCCCTTGTGCCCGGTGCATGCGAAAGGATGCTGCCCCTCGGCAGGATGGATGCGGCCATGGGCACCGTACGTTCAGGCCTGCCTTTTGCCGGAACGCCGGTGGCGGTGGGCACCATGGATGCCTGGGCGGGCATGTTCGGGGTCGGCGTATCGCGCCCCGATCAGGGGTTCTATCTGAGCGGCACCAGTGAAATTCTGGGCATCATTTCCCCCCGCGTGGTACCTACCCCCGGCGTGCTGGTCTTTCCCCCCGTGAACGCCATTCAGCTGCACGCCGCCCCCACCCAGTCCGGGGGCGCTTCCATTGCCTGGTTCTGCGACCTGTTCGCCCTCACCCCGGAACAGATGAACGAACTTGCTGCCAGCGTTCTGCCGTCCGAAACGCCTGTTCCCCTGTTCCTGCCCCACATGTCCGGCGAACGCGCGCCCCTGTGGGATCCGGATTGCCGCGGCACCATCATCGGCATGGGCAGCGACACGGGACGGGCCCAGCTGGCCCGCGCCGTTTTCGAAGGGGTTGCCTTTTCCGCCCGCTGGCTGTTCGACACCCTTGCCACATCCGCTGACATCAGCCCGGAGCGGCTCCATTGCGGGGGCGGCGGCTTTGGTTCGGACTGTTTCAATCGCCTGCGCGCCGATATTCTTGGTGTGGAACTGCACAAGGTGTCCGTGCGCGACCCCGGGGTGCTGGGAGCTGCCGCCCTTGCCGCCGTTGCCGCGGGCCGGTTTGACAGCGTGAGTGAGGCGGTGGGAGAGGTCGTGGTTTACGAACAGACCTATCAACCGGACCCTGCCCGCGCCGCAACATACGATGAAAAATTCAGGCTGTTCCAGAAGGCCTACCAGGCGGCCCGTCCCCTCAATCATGCCCTTGTCCGTCCCTGAACGGGTCTGCCGGGAACATGGGCCTCCCGCCCTTTGGGGGCAGGGAGAGTGCAACCCATTGTCAGCGGGACATTTTTCGCATTAGAATACTTTCTTCGCCAGTGAGGCAGACAATTGTCTGCCTGTGCTCCGGTTTCAGGGGACAGGCCGAAAACGAAAATTTCAGGGACACATCCGTTACGGCGTGTCATTTACCGGTCCAGGGAGGACTTTCGTCATGAACAGATTGAGAAGATTTACCGCAACAATGATTGCCGGCATGGCTCTGGCGACCGCCATTGCCAGTGCGGCCCTCGCCCAGAAGGTGGTGGTCATTACCCCCTATCTGGCCCAGCCGGGCACCCAGTTCTATGTGGAGGGGTTCAAGCAGGCCGCTGACAAGGAAGGCTGGGACGTCAACGTGGTTGATACGGCCGGTGACGTGGCCGCCGTCATTTCGCGTCTCGAAGACGCCGTGACCCAGAACGTGGACGCCATCGTGATCAATGTCGATCCCGCCCAGGTCGAAGCGGGGCTGCAGGCCGCCAAGGATGCCGGCATTCCCGTCGTGGGCATGGATTCGGGCATGAGCAAGCTGCTTGCCACCAATGTGACCAGCAACGGCTATGCCATGGCCGCCCAGACCGCTACCTATGTCGCCGACCGCATCGGGGGCGAGGGCAACGTGGTCATGTTCGTGTTCGATGCCTTCCCGCCGGTGCAGATCCGCGGCGTGATCGCCGATGCGATCTTTGGCAATTATCCCGACATCAAGGTCATTGATCGCATTACCCCGGACGTGTCCGACGGCGGCATTGCCGATTCCCGCGCCAAGATGGAAGCGCTTCTGGCCGCCAATCCGGAAGCCGGTTCCATTTCCGCCGTCTGGGCCGCCTGGGATCAGCCCGCCCTTGGCGCCCTGCAGGCCATTCAGGATGCCGGACGGTCCGACGAGGGCATCGTGATCGTGGGCATTGATGCCAACCCGCAGGCGCGCGAGGCCATCGCCGCCGGTGGAAATTTCGAGGCGTCCATGGCCCAGGATTTCGTCGGTATCGGCACCGCGGCAGCGGACGCTGTTGCCCGCCTGCTGGCCGGGGAAACCATTTCCCAGCCGGTGATCTATGTGCCCACCATGCTGGTGACCAAAGCCAACGCCATGGACAAATAACTTCTCCAACGGCAAAGAACGCACAGGAAAGGCGGACGTCAAGGTCCGCCTTTTCCCTTTCCGCGCCCGGTTTGCCTCGTTTCGGGGGCAGGCGGGCAAAAGGCAGATCAGGAACATGGCATGACCTTGCTTGCCCTTGATGACGTGACCAAGATTTACGCCGGTACCCCGGCGCTGGAGCGGGCGCACCTGCATGTCACTGCCGGTTCCGTGCATGCCCTTATGGGGGAAAACGGGGCCGGGAAAAGCACCCTGATCAAGATACTGGCCGGGCTTGAAAGGCCCGATTCCATGTCCATCCGGCTCGAAGGAGAACCGGTGAAGCTGGAAAGTCCGGCCGACGCCTATGCCCTCGGGTTTCGTTTCATTCATCAGGAACTCAATGTCGTTCCCGAACTTGGCGTGGCCGAGAACATCGCCCTTGGCTATCCATTTCCCCGCCGGTTCGGTTTTGCCCTTGACTGGCGGCGTCTCCACCGGCTGGCTCGGCAGGCCCTGGACGGGCTGGGGGTGGATCATATCCGCCCCGAAACACCCATGGCGCAACTGAGCACCGG
>JALWTJ010000051.1 GCA_027082895.1 Hyphomicrobiales bacterium
GGCAACGAGTAAAAGGGCTGACGCAGGGCATGGACATATCCGGAAAAACCGACTGGTGGCGTGGCGCCGTCATCTACCAGATTTACCCCCGGTCCTTTCAGGATCATAACAGTGACGGGATTGGTGACCTGGTCGGCATCACCCAGAGGCTGGATTATGTGGCCGATCTGGGGGTTGACGGTATCTGGATTTCACCGTTCTTCACCTCACCCATGAAGGATTTCGGCTATGACGTGTCCAATTACCGGGATGTGGATCCGGTTTTCGGCACCATGGAGGATTTCGATCTGCTGGTGGAAAAGGCCCATTCCCTTGGCCTGAAGGTGATCATTGACCAGGTCATTTCCCATTCATCGGATCAGCATGCCTGGTTTCAGGAAAGCCGGCAGTCCCGCACCAATCGCCGCGCGGACTGGTATGTGTGGGCCGATGCCCGCCCCGATGGCACGCCACCCAACAACTGGCTGTCCATCTTTGGCGGACCTGCCTGGCACTGGGATCCCCGCCGCATGCAATACTACATGCACAATTTCCTGCCCTCCCAGCCGGATCTGAATTTCCACAATCCGGACGTTCAGGAAGCCCTGTTGCGCGAGATGCGTTTCTGGCTGGACCGCAAGGTGGACGGGTTTCGCCTTGATACGGTGAATTTCTATTTTCACTCTGCCGGGCTGCAATCCAACCCGCCCCTGGAGCCGGAACGGTTCAACAATTCCACCGCTCCGGACGTGAACCCCTACAATCTGCAGGATCATCTGTACGACAAGTCCCAGCCCGAAAACCTGGCCTTTCTGGCCCGGGTCCGCGCACTGCTGGACGAATATCCCGGCGCCACCAGTGTCGGAGAAGTGGGCGATGCCCAGCGCCAGCACGAGATCATGGTGCAATATACCAGCGGCAACACGGCGCTGCACATGGCCTATACGTTCGAATTTCTCGGCGGGGAATTCACGGCGGAACATTTCCGGTCCGCCATCAGAAGGGAGATTGCCTCCCCCGATGCCTGGCAATGCCTTGCCTTTTCCAACCATGATGTCCAGCGGCACATTTCCCGCTGGTGCCGCCATGGTCAGGAAGATGCCATCGCCCGCCTGTCCCTGATGATCCTTCTGAGCATGCGCGGCTCGGTCTGCCTCTACCAGGGCGAGGAACTCGGCCTGACCGAAGCCGATATTGCCTATGACGAATTGACCGATCCCTATGGAATCGAGTTCTGGCCCAAGTTCAAGGGGCGGGATGGCTGCCGCACGCCCATGGTCTGGCAGGCCAACGCTCCCCTTGCCGGGTTCACCGCGGCCAACCATTCCTGGCTGCCGGTTCCCGCCGATCACATGGTCCGGGCCGTTGACGTTCAGGAGCAGGCACCCGATTCCATATTGCAATTTTACCGCGCCTTCATCCGGTTCCGCAAAGGTCAGCCGGCCCTCAGGACCGGTACCATCGAGCTGTTGCCCGCAACCGGAAACGTGCTGGCCTTTGTCCGGAAAAGGGAGTCCCGGACCCTGCTGTGTGTCTTCAACATGGGCGATGCGCCGGCCCGCTTTGATCTGGATCCGGGCTGGCAGGTTGCGGAGTGTGGCGCGCCGGGATCCGTTGGACTGAAGGACAGGGCCACACTGGACCTGCCCCCCAATGCCGGTTTTATCGGCAGCATTCAAACCTGACCCAAACGCCCGACCGGCAGAAGGACCAGAACATGACCGACCTCAAGATCACCAACCTGAACAAGTCATTCGGTCCCGTCCATGTGCTCAAGGATATCAATCTGGACATAAGATCGGGCGAATTCATCGTGTTTGTCGGCCCCTCCGGCTGCGGCAAGTCCACCCTGCTGCGGTGCATTTCCGGGCTGGAGGACATTACTTCGGGCACCCTTGAGATCGACGGGCGCCGGGTCAACGAGGTCGCCCCCTCCAAGCGGGGCATTGCCATGGTGTTCCAGTCCTACGCCCTTTATCCGCACATGAGTGTCTATGACAACATGGCCTATTCCCTCAAACTCAAACGGACTCCCAGGGCCGAGATCGACAGGCTGGTGCGCGAGGCAGCCGCCAAGCTGCAGCTTACCGAATATCTCGACCGCCTTCCCAAGGCACTTTCGGGCGGCCAGCGCCAGCGTGTGGCGATTGGCCGCTCGATCGTGAGAGACCCAAAGGTGTTCCTGTTCGACGAACCCCTGTCCAATCTGGATGCGGCGCTCCGGGTGCAGATGCGCATGGAAATTGCGTCCCTTTCCGAGTCCCT
>JALWTJ010000052.1 GCA_027082895.1 Hyphomicrobiales bacterium
TGCTCCGGCGCGTTCATGGTCACCGGATAGCCCCGCTTGAAGGTAATGTCCGCTTCCGCGCCCATGGCCTGGGCCATGCCGCTCACCAGCGCGCGAAAGCGTTGTTCCAGCAGTGCCCGCACATCTTCGTTCAGGGAGCGGATGGTGCCCTTGAGTTCTGCGCTCGCCGGGATGACGTTGAACGTGTTGCCCGCGCTGATCTGCCCCACCGTGAGCACGGCGCTTTCGATCGGGTCCACGTTGCGCGACACCAGGGTTTGCAGCCCCATGACGATCTGGGAGGAAATCACCACCGGGTCCACGGCAAGCTGGGGGAGTGCCGCATGACCGCCCCGGCCCGTGATGGTGACACTGAATTCATCGGTTGCCGCCAGCAGGCCCCCTTCGCGGATGGCAAAATGACCAACGGGCAGGCCAGGCATGTTGTGCATGCCGAACACCTGTTCGATGCCGAACCTTTCCATCAGCCCGTCATCCACCATGGCCTTGCCGCCCGCGCCTCCTTCCTCCGCCGGCTGGAAGATCACGATGGATGTTCCGTCGAAATTGCGTGTTTCGGCCAGGTAGCGCGCGGCCCCCAGCAGCATGGCCGTATGCCCGTCATGGCCGCAGGCATGCATCTTGCCGTCGGTCTTGGAGGCATAGGGCTTGCCGGTGGTTTCATGAATGGGCAGGGCATCCATGTCCGCCCGCAGCCCGATGACCCTGCCGCTCTTGTTGCTCTTGCCCCTTATCACGCCCACGACACCGGTCTTGCCCAGGCCGGTCACGATGTCATCGACACCGAATGAGCGCAGCAATTCTTCCACCTTTCCCGCCGTGCGATGCACATCGTAAAGCAGTTCGGGGTGGGCGTGAAAGTCGCGCCGCCATTCCGTGATGTCGTCGTGAAATTCGGCCAGTCGATTGATAACGGGCATGAGTGGGGCCTCCTCGGGAGCATGAAAAAGAGTTGATGCCGGCGCCTGTTTTGAGCCTCCGCCCGGAACGGGTCAAGCGTTGTCCGGCGAAAAAAACCGGGCAAAGCTCTGCCCGTCCGCCAGCCGGAAGCGCAAAAGCCAGCCATTATTCTTTTTTGCAAGGGAAAAGTTCCCCACCACCGGCGACGGCAGGGCGACGCGATCGATTTCCTGCGGCCGTCGCCCGCTGAACGAGAAAACACGCAGATAGGCATAATTGCCGCTTGCAATGGCCAGATCCGTCACCCCGTCCCCATCCAGATCCGCGCTGGCCGAAAGGTCTGTCTCAAGGCTTCCATTGTGGTGGTTTGAAACGCTGGCAACGCTGAACAGCTGCACCAGCTTGCCCCCCTCAAGGGTCCAGATCTGCAGTTCCTTGACCAGATGGGGCTTTTGTACCAGCGCGATGTCCAGCCGTCCGTCCCCCGTATAATCGGCGATTCCCGCCGGGTTGAGCCAGCGGAACGGGCGCCCCTCATCGGGTGTTTGTGCCTTGAGGCGGATCTTCTCGCCTCTCACCTCATAAACGGCAAGGGACGCCCCCCTGTCCAGCGAGGTCAGCACCAGGATGATTTCATCCCGCCCGTCCCCGTCCAGGTCCGCCAGCCGCGCCGTGCGGTCCTCGAACACATGGTTTCCGTCCAGCATCAGCGTAAGCACCCGGCCATCGGCCATGCGCACCCGCAATCCGCCCGCCTCGAATTGCTGTCCGCGCACGAAATGGGGATAGCGGGCCGTGGGCGCGATCAGCCAGGCTTCCCCAATATCCTTGCTTCCCCGGGTGCCCGTTATGCCGGGAAGCGCTTCGGGGTCGTTTTTCGCGGAAAGGGGCGCCGCAAAAAGGGGGGTTACGAGGGCGGCCATCGCCACAAGGGCCAGCAGCGCCAGCCGGACGGGCCGGGCAAGGGCGGCCATGGGTGCAGCAGGGAAACGACACATTTTCTGGGTACTCCGGTTCTGGGCACTCCTGGTACTTGCGCCAGTGTGCCCTGCAACGGGCCTTCCTGACCAGTGCCGTTTCTTCACGCTGTCGCGAGGATGTCGCACCGGTTGGCTACCGGGAAGGGCAGGATGAACGTGAAAAAACGTATTTCGTTCCTCCTCTGAAAGATTGCAAAATCTTGCCGGTCTATGTAACCCGTAACGGGGCAGGCGGCCCCCCGTCCGGGGCACGCCGCATCGGGCCTGATGATGAGGAACCACCATGTTTGAGAAACTGAGCAAAGCACCGGTTGACAAGATTTTTGCGCTGCTGGGACAGTATCGCGCCGACCCGCGAGAGGA
>JALWTJ010000053.1 GCA_027082895.1 Hyphomicrobiales bacterium
CATGCCCCAGACGGAAATTCAATCCCTGCCATTGCCCAGCGTCGTTGACGTGGATGCCATTGATGAATTGCGGGACTGGCTGAACGGTGCCCTGGACACGGGAGACGTCCGGCTGGACGGTTCCGGGGTCACCCGGCTGGTAACCAATGCCCTGCTGATGATGATCAGTGCCCACAAGACCGCCGATGCCAAGGGCGTCACTTTCCAGATCAGCAATCCAAGCCCGGCCTTTGGCGAGGCAATGGAGAGGCTGGGCATGCAACAGGTGATGGCTCCCATCCTGACCCGGACAGAACAAGAGGACTGACATGCGCGTACTGACTGTTGATGATTCCCCTACCATCCTTTCCATGCTGGACCATGCATTGAAGGAAGCCGGTTTCGAGGTCGTGCAGGCCGCCGATGGCCAGCAGGGACTCAAGGCCATGGAGGAAGGGGAGTTCGATGTGGTGATTACCGACATCAACATGCCGGTGATGGATGGTATCGAATTCATCCGAAACGTGCGCGCTTCGGGTGCCAACAAGAGCCTGCCCATCCTCATTCTGACCACCGAATCCTCGCAGGAAAAGAAGGAACTGGGCCGTGCTGCGGGTGGAACGGGCTGGATTGTGAAACCGTTTGATCCCGAAAAGCTGATTTCGGTCATCCACCGGGTGGTGCATTGAGCGCAGGGTTCGTTTCCTGTTTCCTGCCTTCCCTTTCGAACAAGATTGATTACCGGTGACGTCGCATGAGTGAACTGGACGAATTCAAGGCTACCTATTTCGAGGAGTGCTCCGAACTTCTGGGCGACCTGGAAGAGGAGTTTTCCGCCATTGAGGAGGGGGACCGGGATACGGAGCGCCTGAACGCGGTGTTCCGGGCGATCCATTCCATCAAGGGGGGGGCCGGGGCCTTCGGGTTCGACCAGCTGGTCGAGTTTGCCCATTCCTTTGAGACCCTGCTCGATTTTGTCCGGGACGGGCGGGTGGAACTGTCCGACGAGGTGGTGGCCCTGTGCATCCGTTCGATCGATCTGGTGGCGGATTTCGTCAGCGCCGCCCAGGAGGAGCGGGTTCTTGCCGCGGATTTCGGGGAAGAGGAACTGCGGCGTTTCAAGATCCTGACCGGTGAGGAAGAAGAGGAGCCGATGGAGGAATTCGACATCGACTTCACCCCGGTTGCGGTCAACATGGAGGAAGGGGATGCGCAGGACGTATCCGACTCCGGTGTTGCGGCAGACGCCGTCGGGCAGGACGACGGGGACAGTTTTGATCAGGCCCCCTTGCCCGCGGGGGAAAGATACTGGCGCATCGCTTTCACGCCCCATTACGAGTTGTATGAACGGGCCAATGATCCGCTGCTGTTGTTCCGGGAATTGGACGGGCTGGGGCAGATGGATATCTGCGCCCGCCTGCACGGGATTCCCGAGCTGGCGGATTTCGAGCCGTTCGGGGTGTATTGCAGTTGGGAAATCAAGCTGGTTTCCGATGAAATCGACAAGGCGGCCATTGCCGAGGTGTTCGAATTCGTGGAGGGGGATTGCGACCTTGTCATCGAGCAGGTGATGGTGGATGCGGACGCGGATGCCAATCTGGTCGGTTTTCACGCAGACAATGCCCGGGAAATGGCGGGTGCGGAAATGGTGTCCGAAAAGGATGCCGTATCGGCATCGGCGCCGTCGTCTGGCAATGCGGACATGCCGGAAAAGACGGGTACCGGGGAAGATGAGGGGGACGGGGACGTTCCCAGTTTTGCCGATCTGGCAGCCAGTATTGCACCGGCGCCGGCACCGGAGCCGGAAAAGCCTGCTGGAGCACAAAAGGCGGAAACCGCTGCAAACAGAGCTTCGACGGCCCCGGCAGAGAAGAAGAAACCGGCGAGCAAGCCGGCCTCGGCCCAGTCCATCCGCGTGGACCTGGAAAAGGTGGACCGGGTGGTCAACATGGTCGGGGAACTGGTCATTACCCAGTCCATGCTCAACCAGCAGATGGATGACCAGCTCAAGGCCCGCTACCAGGAACTGGTGCGCGGGGTCGAGGTTCTGGCCCAGACTACCCGCGGGTTGCAGGATGCGGTGATGGCCATCCGGGCGCAGCCGGTGAAGTCCGTGTTTTCCCGCATGCCGCGACTGGTGCGTGAACTGGCCAGCAAGACGGGCAAGAAAATTCGTCTCGAAATGGTGGGTGAAACCACCGAGATCGACAAGACCATCATTGAACAGCTTTCCGATCCGCTGACGCACATGATCCGGAATT
>JALWTJ010000054.1 GCA_027082895.1 Hyphomicrobiales bacterium
CAGGGCACAACGCTCCTTTTGATGGGGCTGATTGCCTTCATCCTGTTGCCGGTCCTGTCGGCCGCTTCCACCATGATCATTCACCAGGCCCTGATGGGCAATTTCCCGCAGCGGGTGCGCTGGATGGGGCACCGTTACCTGCTGCGCCAGTCCATGTCCTTCTTTCAGGACGAGTTCGCCGGCCGGATCGCCGCCAAGCTCATGCAGACCGCCCTGGCAGTTCGCGAAACCGTCATGAAGATTCTGGACATGCTGGTCTATGTACTGGTCTATTTCATCGGTGCCATCGTGCTGGCGGCCATGAACGACTGGCGCCTTGCCATTCCGTTTCTTGTCTGGTTCCTGATCTATCTGGGCCTGCTGACCTATTTCGTGCCCCGCCTCGGGCGGGTCGCCCAGACTCAGGCCGACGCACGTTCCACGATGACGGGGCGGGTGGTGGATTCCTACACCAACGTTTCCACCGTCAAGCTGTTTTCCCATGCCGCGCGCGAAGAGGACTATGCCCGCAGTTCCATGGATGAGTTCCTGCACACGGTGCACCGGCAGATGCGCCTGAGCACATCCCTTGAAATTTCCATTGAAATTCTGGGAACCGTCCTGTTGCTGGCCGTGACCGCTGCCGGGTTGTGGCTGTGGCAGACTTCGCAAGTGGGGGCAGGGGCGCTGGCCGTGGCTGTTTCTCTCGTGCTGCGCATTCGGGGCATGTCCCACTGGATCATGTGGGAAATGTCGGCCCTGTTTGAAAATATCGGCACAGTGCGCGACGGCATCAACACCATTTCCATTCCCCTCAAGGTCACGGATCATGCAGATGCATACCCGTTGACCGTTTCAAGAGGCGAAGTGGTTTTTGACCATGTGACGTTCAGATACGAAAAGGGGGCCGCCAATGACCGCATCTCCCGCCCCGGAAGCCCGTCTCCGCGCGATGTGGCTGTCATCGAAGATTTTTCCCTGACCATCCGGCCCGGGGAAAAGATCGGGCTGGTCGGCCGTTCGGGAGCCGGCAAGTCGACCCTGGTCAGCCTGCTGCTGCGCTTTTATGATCTGGCCGGTGGCACCATTCGTATTGATGGCACCGATATCAGTTCGGTGACCCAGGAAAGCCTGCGCGGGGCCATTGGCGTGGTTTCCCAGGATACCTCCCTGCTGCACCGTTCGGTCCGGGAAAATATCAAGTATGGTCGTCCTGACGCCACCGATGAAGAAATGGTTGCCGCGGCCCGGCTTGCCGAAGCAGATGAATTCATTGCCGAACTGGAGGATTCAAAGGGAAATCGGGGATATGATGCCCAGGTGGGCGAACGCGGGGTCAAGCTTTCCGGCGGACAGCGCCAGCGCATCGCCATTGCCCGTGTGCTGCTCAAGAACGCTCCCATACTGGTGCTGGACGAGGCGACGTCGGCCCTTGACAGCGAAGTGGAAGCGGCCATTCAGGGCCAGTTCGAGCTTCTGATGCGCAACAAGACCGTGATCGCCATTGCCCATCGCCTGTCCACCATCGCGGCCATGGATCGGCTGATCGTGCTGGACGAAGGCCGGATCATCGAACAGGGAACCCATGATGAACTGGTGCGGGCCGGGGGCGTCTATGCCAGCCTGTGGAACCGCCAGTCCGGCGGGTTTCTTGATCTCGGGGAGGAGGCGGCCGGGTAGGGGATGCCTAGAGCGTGTCTGTTTCTGATGGAATCAAGACCACGCTCTATCTGATTGATATTTCCGCACTTCTTGTCCGAAAACAGCTTCACACTTTTCGGGAAGTGCTCTAATCGTTCCGCTGCCGCCGGATCAGGCCACGCCATACCGGCAGCCAGAGGAACAGTCCCACTCCGATTGCCGGCATGGCAGCAAAGGCCAGTTGCACCACAACCATCGTCGGGCCTGCCGCAACGCCGCTGGCCAGAAGGATGCTGGTCACGAGGCCGATGAAAAACACTCCCAGCAGCCAGTTGACGGCTACGCGCCGTTCGGCGGTCTGCCCGGCAGCATCTTGACGGGACATTTCCCGGATTGCGCTGCGCTGCGGCATCAGCCACAGCAGCACCCCCAGAACCGGATACAGCATCAGCGTGACCAGCTGGACGGTGGCAGGAGGGAGTTTCTGGGGCAACAGCCCGTGATAGGTCACCCCGTAGATCAGCACGACAAGGATCAGCAGCACCGCCAATGTCCGGCGTCCGGGCACCGCAGAAGCCAGTTCGCCCGTCTCCTGTCTTTCCGGGTCGCCCATGCCGA
>JALWTJ010000055.1 GCA_027082895.1 Hyphomicrobiales bacterium
CCCGATGATCCCGACCCGCCCCATCAGGACCGCACCGTCATGTCATCGCTCTCCAGCGGCCAGCGGGCCCGCGCCGCCAGATCGAGCCCATCCGACTGGCCAAGGGCATGCCGTTCCGCTCCCGCCCAGGCCACCATGGCCCCATTGTCGGTGCACAGAAACGGCGATGGAACGATCACCCGCGCGCCCTGTTCCCCCGCCACCGCTTCAAGAGCAGAAAAGATGGCGCGGTTGGCCGCAACTCCCCCGGCAATCACCAGGTCCGGATTTTCCCGTCCGGTTTCCGTTCGGAAGCGTTGCAAGGCCTGCTGGCAGCGCCGGGCAAGTATGTCGGTAACACTGGCCTGAAATCCCGCGCAGATATCCCGCACATCCTGTTCCGAAAGAGGGGAAGCCTGTTGCGCTGCCAGCCGCACCGCGGTTTTCAGACCGGAAAAGGAAAAATCCAGGCTGTCCCGGTACCGTCCCCCCGGATTGTCCAGCAGGGGCCGGGGAAACCGGAAACGTACGGGATCCCCCCCCGCTGCTGCCTGTTCCACCACCGGACCGCCCGGATACCCCAGACCCAGCATCTTGGCTACCTTGTCAAAGGCTTCCCCCAGCGCATCATCGATGGTGCTCCCCCACAGGCGGTAATCCCCCACCCCCCGCACCTGCAGGATCTGGCTATGTCCCCCCGAAATCAGCAGAAGAAGATAGGGAAAGGGCACCTGGGCCTCAAGCCGTACGCTCAGGGCATGGGCCTCAAGGTGATTGATCCCGATCAGGGGTTTACCCGATACCGCGCTCAGGGCCTTGGCGGTGGTCAGCCCCACCAGAACGCCCCCGATCAGGCCCGGCCCCGCCGTCACTGCCACCACATCCATGTCGTGCAACGTTTTCCCGGCCTCCGTCAGGGTCCGGGCAATGATCTGGTCAAGATGCACCACATGGGCCCGCGCCGCCAGTTCCGGCACCACCCCGCCAAAAGGAGCATGCTCCTGCATCTGGGAACGCACCACATGGCTGATAATTTCTCCGTGCCGTGCCCCGGTTACCCCGCCATCCGGAGCACCCGCGCTCAGCCCGCCCCCGAGATCGACCTCGGCAGCAAGAACACAGGCCGCCGTTTCATCGCAACTGCTTTCAATGCCCAGCACCAAAAAGCGTGATCCGGACGACCCCCTTCCCCCATCGTTTGAGCCCGCACCCATCACAAATCCTTGCCCGTCCACGCAGACCCTGCAATCAGGAACATGAAAAGAAACCTCTCCGGAACAAAAGAAAGGACAAGCGCACCCTTTTCAGCGATAGTCCCCCTATAATGGGCACAACACCCGCCATGCCCTCTTCGTTTCGACCTACCCCCGAAAAGCACCAAATGCAAATTCTCCCATCCACCGGCACCCCCCCGATCCTGCGCATCGGCGCCCGTGGATCACCCCTTGCCCGCATCCAGGCCGAACAGGTGATTGCACAACTGGCCCGCTTCCACCAGACCAGCATTGATGCTTTCCCCCTGATGACCTTTTCCACCAGCGGTGACCGGACCCAGCCCGGCAACCGACCCCTGTCGGCCTTTTCCGGACAGGGACTGTTCACCAGGGAAATCGAGCAGGCCCTGCTCAATGGTGACATCGACCTTGCGGTCCACAGCGCCAAGGACTTGGCAACCGATCTGCCCCCGGGCCTGTCCATGGACATCTTCCCCCAGCGCGAGGACGTAGCCGATGCCTTCCTGAGCACCCGGCACGGTTCCATTGCCGACCTGCCCCAGGGGGCGGTGGTTGGAACATCCTCGGTGCGCCGCCGGGCACAAATGCTGCGCCTGCGCCCCGACCTGCACATTGTCGGCTTTCGCGGCAACGTGGACACCCGCCTCGAAAAGCTGCACCGGGGACAGGCGGACGCCACCCTTCTGGCCATGGCCGGACTGAACCGGCTGGGCAAGGCTGATCTTGCAACCTGCCGGCTGGACCCTGAAACCTTTCCCACCGCCGTCGCCCAAGGGGCCCTCGGCCTTCAGATTCGCACCGGCGACACCAGGACCCGCACCCTGATTGCCCCCCTTGACCATCCCCCGACCCGAATGTGCGTCACTGCGGAGCGGGCCATGCTCAAGGCCCTTGACGGTTCCTGCCAGACGCCGGTGGGAGTTTTCACCCAATTGAACGGCAATTGCCTGACCCTGAAGGGACAGGTTCTTGCCCCCGATGGCAGCAAGGTATTTGAACACCGCGAAGAAGGGGACGCCACCGA
>JALWTJ010000056.1 GCA_027082895.1 Hyphomicrobiales bacterium
GAAGAACTCGGTGAAGGCGTAGGCCGAAAGATAGGTGGGAACCGCCAAAGGCAGCATCAGTGCCCAGGTGAACAGGCGCCGGCCGGGAAAGTCGAAAAAGGTGACCAGCCAGGCCGAAATGGCGCCGGTGGAGCCGGCAAAAACGGCCAGACCGGCCAGCAGAATCAGCGTTGTCAGGCTGGAGCGGGGCAGGACGGTGCGCCAGAGCGCCCCCAGATTCTCCGGGCTGGCGCCCAGTGCCATGGCCAGCAGGGCCAGGACCGGCATGCTGATGATCAGCGTAATGGCTCCGACAAGAATGGTCCCCGTGCGGGGAAACGGATGGGCCGGTTTTTCGGCCCATCCGCTGGACTTCCGGGTGGATGTCCCGTTCGTGCCCATCAACAGGTCATGTTCAGGCGAGCAGGCGCCTGCAGGAAAAACCCGCCCGAACATATCCTTCGGGGCTGGCGGCCCGTCCGGTTCGGGTCCCTATTCATCAAACCCCACCGCATCGACCAGCCGCGATGCCTCCGCGCGCAGGGCGGCGATCTTTTCCAGTGGCAGGGTGTCCGGCTTCAATTCTCCGAACGCCGCCACCAGCGGGGATACCTGCGCGCCTTCGATCAGCGGATATTCGAACACCTGCGCCGCATAGATTTCCTGCGCCTCCCTGCTGCTCAGAAATTCCATGAGCGCCAGAGCGTTGTCCCGGTTGGGGGCGTTGGCGGCCATGGCCATGCCCGACAGGTTGACATGGGTGCCCCGATTGTCGGCATTGGGAAAGATGACCTTGATGGCCTTGGCCCATTCCTGTTGCTCGGGGTGCTTTTCGTTGGTCTGCATCAGGCCCACATAATAGGTGTTGCCGAGGGCCAGGTCACATTCGCCGGCAAAGATTGCCTGGGCCTGCGCCCGGTCGTTGCCGTTGGGGGAATGGGCAAGATTGGCCTTCAGACCTTCCAGCCAGCTGCGGGCCGCTTCCTCCCCATCATGGGCAATGATCGAGGCAAAAAGGGCCAGGTTGTACGCATGCTGTCCTGAACGGGTGCAGATGCGCCCCCGCCATTGTTCATCCGCCAGATCCTCGTAATCGATCCGGTCCACATCAACCCGTTCCCGTGAGGCATAGACCACCCGCGCCCGCATGGTCAGCCCGAACCATTCATTTCCGCTGTCCCGGTAACGGGCCGGAATGTTGCTGGCCAGCGTCTCGCTGATAACCGGCTGGGTAACCCTCGCCTCCTTCAGCGCCACAAGGCGGCCGATATCCACGGTCAGGATCACGTCAGCCGGGGAGTTGCGCCCTTCCGCCTTCAGCCGTTCAAGCAGCCCCCGGTCCATGTTCAGAACCCGTGTTTCAATGCCGGTTTTCCGGGTGAACGCCTCCAGTAGAGGGGCAATGAGTTCCGGTTGGCGGTGGGAATATATGTTTACCTGAGCAGCCGTGACGGCCCGTGCTCCAAACAGGCTGGCACCAATTGCCAGCCACAAGATCAGTCTTTTCATTTTTTTCTCCGTTTCCAGGGGATTAAAGGTCCCCAGCAAGCGGGCTTTTCATGTGGCTTTTTGACTGGAGTGTCAATAATGCCTTGTTTTACAATGGCTTAGTTTTTCTTCTCTTTTTAGAAACGTTCCAGATGGCACAAAAAATAGTGAAGCAATTCAGCCATCTAAACCCCTGCAATCTAACATGAGACTGCGACGCTTTGCCGCACTTAGCCTGTATCGTCCAGCAGTTCAGGCGGAATGACCAGCGACATCAGGGTGCCGGTTCCCACGGACGGATCCACATGCAGCGTGCACGAATTCACCGCGACCAGAGACCGGGTAAGAGCCAGCCCAAGGCTGGATTTCATGGAAATCATGGCCTTGCGGTTTTTCCCGTGCTGTTCCCGGAACACCACGAAACGTTCCTCCATGCCGTTGGGGCCGCTGGAGGAATCGCGCACATGAACGCCCACCGATCCGTCATCCTCCCGCTGGGCGGACAGGATCACCTTGCCTCCCCGCGGGGTCTGGGCAATGGCGCTGGCCAGAAGATTCAGGATGGCCTGCCGCAACGAGGCCCTGTCGGCAATGATGGGCGGCAGGTCCTGCGAGATGGCACTGCGTACCAGCACCCGAGCCCGCCCCGCCTCCTGCCGCAGCAGGCCCATGCATTCGTCCAGCAGTTCGCGCAGGTCGAAACGTGTCTGTTCAAGGGCCTGGCTGTCCTCCTCCAGCCGCACGAATTCGTCCAGTTCTTCGGTCA
>JALWTJ010000057.1 GCA_027082895.1 Hyphomicrobiales bacterium
GGGCCAGTTCCGGAGGAGTGCCGCCCTTTTCGAACCCTTCGGCCTGGCTGGCGACGCTTTGTTCGATGAAGGGGGGCAGGAGGTCGGACAGTCCTGCCCGGATCTCCTCGATGCCGGTGCGGTAACGTTCCACGATGCCGGACAGGCCGGATTCGAAGGATACGTTGCGCAGGAACCACAGGGTCTGGTTGGTCAGCAGGGTCTGTACCTCGGCATAAAGGTCCAGCTGCACGGCGCCGGTGACCTTGTTGTCCAGTTCATCGATGGCCGCGTTGAGTTCGGTCAGCCCGAAACTGTCGCGGGCGGCAGCATAGGCGCAGGCCACCTGTCCCGCATCGGCGGAGGTGGTGCTGGTCATCTTGTGAACATAGGCGGGGCCGCCGCGATTGATCATGGCGTTGGAAAGAACGGTGGCGATGACTTCGCGCCGCAGACGGTGGTTTTCGATGGTCTGGGGCTGCTTTCCGGCCAGCCGGCTGGGGAAATAGCGATAAAGTTCCTTGGCCAGATAGGGGTCGTCGGGAACGCTGGAATTCAGCAGCTGGGCGGACAGGATGTTCTTGGCATAGGCCAGCAGGATGGCCGTTTCGGGCCGGGTAAGGGGAATTGCGTTGGCGATCCGGTCGGCCACCTGAGCATCGTCGGGAAGAAATTCCACCTCCCGGTCCAGCTCGCCCTGCGCTTCCATGGCCCGCATGAGTTCGAACAGATCGGCGGTCTCGTCCATGCCCCCCCGCTGCACGAGGGACAGGCACAGGGTCTGCAGGTAATTGTTGCGCAGGCACAGTTCGGCCACTTCGTCGGTCATTTCGGCCAGGAATTCGTTGCGGCTGTCCAGATCCATGGTTCCCTCGCGCACGAGGGAACCCAGGGCAATCTTGATGTTCACTTCCAGGTCCGACGAATTGACCCCGGCCGAATTGTCTATGGCATCGGTGTCGATCATGCCGCCCTTGCGGGCAAATTCGATGCGGGCCAGCTGGGTGATGCCCAGGTTGGCCCCTTCCCCGATGGTTTTGGCGCCGACTTCGGCGGCGGTGATGCGGATGGCATCGTTGGCCTTGTCATCGGCGTCGGCATTGGATTCGCTGGAAGCGCGCACATAGGTGCCGATGCCGCCAAACCAGAGCAGGTCGGTTTTTGCCTTCAGGATGGCGGTCATCAGTTCATTGGGAGTGCATGTTTTCTGATCGAAGTTCAGGGCTTTTTGCGCCTGTTCGGACAGGGAAATGGACTTGGAGGAACGTGAATATACGCCGCCGCCCGGCGAGAGCAGTTTGGTGTCATAGTCCTGCCAGGAGGAGCGGGGCAGATCGAAGATGCGTTTGCGTTCGGCGTAACTGGTCTTTGGGTCCGGGTTCGGATCAATGAAGATATCCCGGTGGTCGAAGGCGGCGATCAGGCGGATTTCGCGGGACAGGAGCATGCCGTTGCCGAACACGTCGCCGGACATGTCCCCGACTCCGACCACGGAAATGGGGGATGTCTGGATATCCCGGTCCAGTTCGCGGAAATGGCGTTTGACCGCTTCCCAGGCGCCGCGGGCGGTGATGCCCATCTTCTTGTGGTCATACCCGGCAGATCCCCCCGAGGCAAAGGCATCTCCCAGCCAGAAATCATAGGATTGGGAAATGGCGTTGGCGATGTCGGAAAAGGTGGCGGTTCCCTTGTCCGCGGCCACCACCAGATAGGGGTCGTCGCCATCGTGGCGCACCACGTTGGGGGGTGGCAGCACCTTGTCGCCATCCAGGTTGTCGGTCAGGTCGAGCAGGGCGCATATGAAGGTCTTGTAGCAGGCAATACCTTCGTTGATGAAGGTTTCCCGGTCCGGATTGGGGGGCATCTGCTTGGGCACGAACCCGCCCTTGGACCCCACGGGAACGATTACGGCATTCTTGGTCATCTGGGCCTTGACCAGCCCCAGCACCTCGGTGCGGAAATCCTCGGGCCGGTCTGACCAGCGCAGGCCGCCACGGGCAATGGGGCCACCACGCAGGTGAATGCCTTCGAAACGGGGGGAATAGACGGTGATTTCCCGGTAGGGACGGGGGGCGGGCATGCCGTCGATCTTCTTGCTGTCAAATTTTATGGACAGGGCCGGGCGGCGGCTGCCGTCGGGATCGCGCTGGAAGAAATTCGTGCGCAGGGAGTTCTGGATCAGGTTGAGCAGATGCCGCACGATGCGGTCTTCGTCGAGGGAGGAAATCTTTTCCAGGGCGCTCAGTACGT
>JALWTJ010000058.1 GCA_027082895.1 Hyphomicrobiales bacterium
CGGTTGATGACCTCAAGCGAGAAATCTTCCGGCAGGGCGGCCATGACGCGTGCGGCATGCTCCGGCTTGATCTTGGAAAGCACGACGGCAACCGTCTGGGGGTATTCGTTCTTCAGATAATTGGCCAGAACGGATTCGTTCACATTGCCCAGCTTGTCCCACATAGTGCGTCCGGCCGGACCACGGATTTCCTCCATGATGATTTCGACCCGGTCAGGGGGCAGGGAGTTCATCAGCAGCCGTTCGGTGCTTTCATAGGAACCGACGAGGGTGCCGCCATTGGACATGCGGTTGGCGAATTCGACGAACAGCTTTTCGACGATTTCGGAATTGACCGTGCCCAGATTGGCCATGGTCTGTGAAATTTCCTTGATTTCTTCATCGTCGAGCTGCGCCCACAGCTTCGCCGAATGCTCTTCGCCGAGGGACAGCATCATGATCGCAGCCTTCTGGGTGCCGGTCAGGGTGCGGTAATCGAGATTGTCAGCCATGATTGCCCCTCCCTACTGATCGTCGTAAAGCCAGTTGCGCATGATATTGACCGCTTCCTCGGGATGTTTGTCGACGAGATCGGCGATCTTCTTCATCGAGGAAGCCTTCACCCGCCCTTCGATCTGGGCGACGTCGATCATGGATTCGGCATTTTCTTCATCGGGACCGGTAAGCTGCCCCATTTCCCCGCCTTCGCCGCCAGGTCCGGCGAGAGCCGGGGTGCCGTCGGGTCCGGTCAAGGCAACCGCCCCTTCGCCGGCGCCGGCATGGGCCAGGGCGGGGCTGCTTTCCATGCCGATGGTCATTGCCTTGGTCAGCAGCGGACGGACCACCAGCAGCAATACCAGTATGGCGACGATGCCGAAGACGACCATTTCGGCAATCTTGAAGATATCGGTCTTGCTCAGCCCCAGAATGACACCGGGCGGGGCGGAGAAGGCATCGCTGTCGGTGTTCAGTTCCGCGAATGGAAGGTTGACGACCTCGACCGTATCGCCGCGTTCGGCGTCATAGCCGATGGCAGAGCGCACCAGGGCGGTCAGGGCCTCGATTTCCTTGTCGCTGCGCGGCTGATAGGTGCGGTTGCCGTCCTTGTCGGTGACATAGGTGCCGTTGACGACGACGGCAACGGAAATGCGTTTGATGGCACCGGCCTCGCGCGTGGTGTTGCGGACGGTTTTGGTGATCTCGAAATTGGTCGTTTCCTCGGTGCGGGCCGATTTGGACTGGGTGCCGGGGCCGTTCTGTGCCTGTTCCCCGGGAAGATTCTGCTGGACGCTGACATTGGCCGGTCCGCCGTCGATTTCCTCGGAGGTTTCCTCGACCGTCTGGGTGGAGCGGACTACCTGACCGTCCGGGTTGTATTCTTCGGAATTGGTGGTGATGCGGCTCTGATCCAGATCCACCGTCACCTCGGCACGGACATTGTTGATGCCCACCGTGCGCCCGAGCAGTTGTTCGATCGCCGATTTCAGGCGGTTTTCCTGATTGATGCGGATTTCCGTCAGACGATTGGCCATGGCGCTCAGCCCGTCGCCTTCCATTCCCTTGGTCAGCAGATTGCCTCGTGAATCAACGATGGAAACCCGGTCCGTCGTCAGTTCCGGTACGGCGGCGGCAACCAGGTTCTGAATGGCCCTGACCTGATTCTGGGTGATGCCCCCCTGCAGTTTCAATACGATGGAGGCGCTGGGTTTGCGGTCCTTGCGGGCGAAAACCTCGCGCTTGGGCAGTACCAGATGAACCCGGGCACCCTTGACGCGGTCGATCTGACGGATGGTTCGCGCCAGTTCTCCTTCCAGGGCCCGTACCAGATTGACATTCTGCACGAAGCTGGTTGTGCCGAGGGTGTCGGTGCGGTCGAACAGTTCATAGCCGAGAGATCCGCCGGTCGGCAGTCCCTGCTCGGCCATCTGAACGCGGATGCGCAGGACGTCCCGTTCGGGAACGTATATGGCGGTGCCGTTCTGCTGCAGCTCGTAGGGCACCTTCATCTCTTCGAGCCGGGTGACGATCCGTCCGGATTCGTCCAGATCCAGACCGCTGTAGAGCAGGGACATGCCGGGCTGGCCGAAACGCATGGCGGCAAAGCTGATGAAACCCAGGACAGCAATGGCGACGACGCCCATGATGCCCAGGCGCACGATGCCGAAATTACGCAGAAAGGATGCAAAACCGTCCACTGGTCGCCTCTGTTCTCTGTTTCTGCGGGCTTGCGCCCTTGTGCGAACCAGTTT
>JALWTJ010000059.1 GCA_027082895.1 Hyphomicrobiales bacterium
GGGGGGCACAAACGCGCGCCCCCCACGCACGGGAAAATCAGCTCACGGAAAACTTGAGCAGCTTGATGGCGTCATAATCGTGCATGCCCCCTCCCACACGCTTGGTGGTATAGAACTGCACGTAGGGCTTGTTGGAAAAGGGATCGCGCAGCACGTTGACGCCCCGGCGGTCCACGATGAGATAGCCACGGCTGAAATCACCAAAGGCAATGGAGGCACTGCCCGCGGCAATGTCGGGCATGTCCTCGGATTCCACCAGATCAAAACCCATCAGGGTTGCCCGTCCGCCGGCAACGCTGGCGGGCTGCCACAGATAGTTGCCGCTGCTGTCCTTGAGCTTGCGGATCGCGGCCTGGGTCTGCCGGTTCATGACCCAGCTTGCATTCTGGCGGTAGCCGCTCTTGAGCGCATACATCAGGTCGATAAGAACATCGCTCTCATCAGCGGCGGGGAAGGCTCCGGAAACGCCGGTGGCCACATAGCCCACATTGCCCCAGCTCCAGGAGGATTGGGCCACCTGGGTGGCCTGCAGGAAGCCGGACGGCTTGTTTACCCCGTCACCATTGACGAAGGCCTGGGATTCCTGCTCGGCAAAGGCGGTGTTGATTTCCCGGGCAATCCATTCCCCCACATCCACGGCGGCATCATCCAGAAAGGCTGCCGTTGCCGCGGGCATGGCGTAAAGCTCCATGGTGGGGAAGGTCACCTCGGCAAGGGTCTGGGATGCGGTTTCGGGACGGGCGGCGGTTTCGCCAACCCACCCGACCGCGGGGCCGGAAACGGACACGGGCTGCTTGTAGACCGACGTGGAGATTTCCAGAACCCCGGCAATCGAGCGGATCGGGGAGATGGTGGTCAGAAGGCGGGTGATCTGGCTGGCCGTTTCATCCGGCACCAAATAGCCCCCGTCCGGGTTGGAGCCGATGGACAGGGATTTTTCCTCGCCCCGCTTCACATAGGCGGCAAAGGCATCCTTGTATTCCTGTCCGGTGGTGGGGGAAGTACCGGCTTCCAGAGCGGGGCGTTCACGCTCCACCATGGCGCGGTCAAGGGCGGACTTGTAGCCGTCAAGGGCGGCATCCAGCCGGGCCACCTTCTCCGCCGTCAGCGCATCGGCACCCATGCGGGTTTCCAGTTGTGCCAGGCGCTGGTCATTGGCCGACTTGAACTCTTCAAACGTGTGCATGAACTGGTCGAACAGGACGTTCAGATCACCGTTTCCGGCGACGGTAACGGCCTTGACTTCAAGCCTCTTTTTCTCAGGGGCAGCAGGGGATTTTTTCACGGTCATGGGGTTCCTTCATTGGTTGGACAGGAGAGAAATGGCAGCCGCGATCCTGTTCGCGGTACCGGCTGAGGCCTGATCTTTTTCGTCAGGCGGGGGGAGGGAGGCGAAAAGCGTTGAAATGCGCGCGCCCGGCATCATGGGAAAGGTGACGATGGATATTTCCCACAGGTCGATGGACAGCAGGTGCCGGTATCCGGTATCCGCATCCTTTCTGGCCCGGATGGTTCGGAAGCCGATGGACAGGCCACCAATGGCATTGCCCGCAACAAGGCTGACCAGTTCGCGGGCACGGGCAACATCGACAAGAAGTTCTGCCCGTATGCGCAGACCGGTTTCATCTTCCGCCGCTTCAACGATCCGGCCCACGGGCTCCTTGGGGTCATGCTGAAACAGCAGGGGAATATCGGGAGGCGGCCGCCGTTTCAGGGAGGCGGCAAAGGCGCCGGGGGCAATGATGTCGCCCCCCTGATCGGGAATGGCGAACAGGGCGGCATAGCCGGCAAATGCCGTTGCAGGGTTCGCCATCAGGATTTGAGCGCCCGGGCGCCGGTGCGCACGGATGCAGAACGGGACCGGCAAACCGGGGGGCGACCCGTTGCCCCCTTGCGGGGACGCGAGGCTCTCTTTCGCGATGCCGGGGTCTTTGCATTCTGGTGCAGCATTCCGGCCAGCATCCAGGTGAATTCGCGAAAGGTTTCCCGGGAATGGTGGCGGGAAGGCATTCGCGTTTCGGACTTTTGGCGCATGTTTTCAGACACTGTTTGCGGCGTTTTTTCGGGCATGGGTTCAGGACTTCCCCTTGAAAAGCTTGTTCAGGTTGGCAATCTCGTTGACGAAGGCGTCAAAGCGCTTGTTGGCAATCACCAGTTCACGCAGGGACCAGACAAGCAGCGCGCTGGCGCCGCTGGCCCACAAAAACAGGGCCAGATGGGCCAGATCGCCTCTTGTGGCGATGGTCTTGGTCAGTTCATCCATTGCCGTTTCCTCCCCCCGGATATGGTTTTGCTGCCCCGCCCTTGCGCGGCGGAAGGCCGAGCAGGGCGCGCTTTTCTTCATCATCCAGAAAATCGGCATTGCCGACGCGCTGCCACAGGGCCGTCCGGTCCTCGCCAAGGGCTTCGATCCCCTCCAGCTGCGGCACCAGTTCAAGGGGCGCTTCATAGGCGGGTTGCAGCCATCCGGCGAGGGAACGGGCCACCCGGTTGACCAGGGGAACCACCGTGTGGCGCCAGAACACCCGGTTGGCTTCGGCAAAATTGGCATAGGTATTGTCACCGGGCAGGCCGAGCAGCATGGGGGGAACACCAAAGGCAAGGGCAATGTCCCGCGCCGCCGAATTCTTGGCCTCGATGAAATCCATGTCCCGCGGGCTCAGGGCCATGGACTTCCAGTCCAGTTCCCCTTCCAGCACCATGGGCCGTCCGGCATTGGATGCGCCCTGAAAGCCGACTTCCAGTTCTTCCTTCAGGCGCTCGAACTGGGGCTTGCTCAGGTTCCCGTGGCGCCCGGAATAGACCAGGGCCCCGGACGGGCGGGCGGCATTGTCCAGCAGGGACTTGTTCCAGTGGACCGCCGCATTGTGGGTGTCCAGTGCACACTGGGCTGCCTGCAGGGGCGACAGGCCATAATGGTCATCCAGGGGATGAAAAAGCTTGAGTTGCAGCACCCGGGGCACGGGCCTTGTCAGTTGCGAGAGGCGAACGGAGCGTCTGGAGGTGGTATATTCATAGGCCACCGGCCAGCCGTCTTCGCCCGGTGCCACACGCATGCGGTCCGGGCGCAGGGCATAAAGCCCTTTCACCCCTTCAGGGGTCAGAACCGCCTCCAGATAGGCATTGCCTGACGTGTACAGGTAGACGTAAAGCGCCTCGAACAGGTCGGCGCCGGACTGGCGCGGGTTCGGGCAGGCCAGCAACTGTTGCACGGGATGCTCGTGAAGGGGCTGTCCCCCCTCGTGCACGGCAAAGGGAATGCGAGTCGCCGCCTCCGCGATCAGGCGGATGCAGCGAAACACCACCGGGTTGCGAGCATAGCCCTGATTGACCAGGGACGCGAAACCGCGCCCGCTCCAGCTGGAGGATGTTCCCAGCATGGCAAACAGGGCCTGGGAAGATATGGATTTGGTTTCATCGGGCGCGCGGGCAGACGCACCCAGCAGGCGTTGCCAGGGTAAAGCCATCATTGTTCCTTGTTGTTCGTGCGGTCAGCCCGCCTGTTCCCAGAGCGAACGGACCCGGGGGGTCGGCAAATCCAGCAAAAGTGTCGTCAGCCCCCAGACCAGGGCATCCACGCGGTCCGGGGAGTGGCCGTTCGAACGACCGTCGGCACCAAAGGCGCACATTTCATCTTCCAAGGCACAAAGACCGGGTACATGGCGCACCAGGTGACGCTGATAAAGGGCCGCAACCGGCTCCGCCCGCACCCATTTCCCATGGCGGGCGCGAACCGGGATCACCGGCACGTCCGCATCGATCTGGGCAAGCATTTCATGCACCAGATCACCTCCCTGGTTGATCTCGACCACCACCGCGTCCGCCTCAAAGCGGTGAAAGGCCGCAATGGCAATTTCGGCCCAGCGCAGGGGGGACGCCGGCTTTAGGGTTTCATCGGCCAGCACATGGGCCCCTCTCCCTTCGGCAGAGGCAGCCGCAACGATGATGCCGCAGGCATCGGAGTTTTTCGTCGCGCTGACCGCGGGGTCAACGGCAACGATAGTGCGCCCCAGTGCCCCGGTGACCTCGGAACGACACGCCTCCAGCTGGGCACGGGTCCACAGGGCATCTTCCCTGTCTTCGATCAGTTCCCCTTCCAGTTCCTGCCGGCCCAGAAAGGTGCCCTCATAGCGGGCCGTGACCGCGCTGAAAAAGCCGGGCGCCAGATTGTGACGGTTGTCCGCCGTGCGCATGCGCGTTACCGCCGTACGCTGGTCGGCAAGCAAGCGGCGCACCAGGGGGGTGGGGCGCGGGGTGCTGGTCACGATCTGGCGGGGCCGGTGCCCCAGTCTGAGGGCAAACTGCAACATGTCCCAGGCCTGTTCTGCATGGGACCACTTGGCCAGTTCATCGCACCAGGCGGCGGCAAACTGGGGGCCGCGAAACCGGTCCGGGTCCTGGGCGGCCATCAGGTGGGCCTCGGCGCCATTGGACCAGACCAGCCGGTTGCGCGACCGGTCGAACACGGGCCGTTGATCCGGGGCCCCCACGGCGAGAAGTCCGGACACCCCTTCCACCATCACGGCGCGCACCTCCGACATGGTTTCGTTGACCAGGGCGATGGGCGATACCGGGGGATGGCCCGGACTTCCCGTTGCCAGGGCGCGCACCCATTCGGCCCCCGCGCGGGTCTTGCCCGACCCCCTGCCCCCCAGGATGAACCAGGTGGTCCAGTCGGTGGGCGGGGGCAGTTGTTCCTTTCGCGCCCAGAATGCCCATTCATGTTGCAGGCGAACCAGTTCCTCCTCGGAAAGATGGTCGGCCAGGGTGCCCGCGCTATTCCTTTTCAAGGGCCGTCAGGCGCTGCGCAATCTTTTGGCGCAACCGGCGCATCTGCGGGCTGTCCACATGCCGGCTTTTCTTGCCGGATGTATCCGACCTGGCATCCAATGCAGACTTGGCATCCAGATCGGCCAGCTTTTCCAGGGTGCGCACCATCTGCCCCAGAAGGGCAATTTCCTTTTCACACGTCTGTTCCATGCTTGCCTGTTCCATTCTGTGCAACTGGTTTTCCAGCACGCGGTACATGCGTGCAATCAGGTCGGGCCGCGAAACCGTTTTCTTTCCCGTGGCGCGGCTTCGACCGGACGCACGGGCAGGCCAGCCCTGTTCGCGTTTCTTGCGCTGCAGGGCGGAACGGGAAACGGAATGGGCCTTGCAGATCTGGGCGACGGTGCGGTCCGACCCCACATATTCGGCCCGGATCTTCTGCCAGTCGGGCTGCGCGTCCCTTGTCAAAACCTGCAACCGCCCGTTCATGAGAAAAGTTTGTGAGCCGGGGAATTTCTGCCCAACTCTGCGACGATGACAGAACTATAGCCGATCTGCGTGACGCGGGGACAAGTTTGGCACATTTGTTTTCCTGACGGCTATCCTTTCGGAGAATCAATCGCCCGGATCCCAGCCCGGCCAGTCCACCGCGTGCCGCTCCCAGTCATCGGAATCGACATCTTCTTCATTCACGGTGCGCCCGCGTACCGATACGCCCACCTGCACCACGGTTTCAGGATCCCCCGAAACCAGGGGATGCCACCAGGCCAGCCCCCGGCCCTCGGCAAGGCGCCGATAGGCACATGTGGGGGGAATCCAGGCGATTTCCTGCACGTTCTGAACGGTCAGCTTGATGCAGTCAGGAACCTTCTGCTTGCGCCTCTTGTAGTCGGTGCATTGACAGGTGTTGGTATCGAGCAGCTTGCAGCGCACGTCGGAATGATAGATTTCACCGCTGTCCTCGTCCTCCAGCTTGATCAGGCAGCAGCGCCCGCAACCATCGCACAGGGCCTCCCACTCCTGCCCGTTCATTTCGGCAAGGGACTTTTCCTCCCAGAAGGGTGGAGCGGAATTTCCTGCGTGGTTTTTCTTGTCTTCCGACATTCTTGTGCCTCAATGGCCGTCACAATGGGGAATCGATGCTTGCATTTATGGCATGATATGGAAACATTGCATCGACAAATCGGTCCGGTGCACACGGTCGCGTACCCATGAACCGGTTCGAGCAAACCTTTCCGGGACCCGGCGTTGCAAGACCCTTTTTTTACAAAGCAGAAACGCAAGAAAACGTCCTCCATGCTGGAAGCGGACGCCTGGCTGGATTCGAGCCTGTTCGATTTCTTCCAGTCCCTTGGTCAGGGCTATACCCGGCTCCAGGACGCCATGAACGTGTTTCACCTTTACGGTCTGAAGCGTCTGCTGGTGGAAATCTTTTCCGATGCGCTTTCGTTCCTGACCATCGGACTGGTGCTGATGACGGCACTTGCCCTGCCCGCCTTTGATGCTACCGCCTCGGGGGAGTTCAACCGGGCAGAAGATTATTCGGTCATCTTTCTGGACCGGTATGGCAACGAAATCGGCCGTCGCGGCATCCGGACCGATGATTCCTTCGAACTGAAGGATCTGCCCGACTATCTGATCAAGGCCACGCTGGCCACCGAGGACCGGCGGTTTTACGAACATTTCGGCATCGACGTGCTGGGAACCCTGCGCGCCCTGCTGTCGAACATTCAGGCCAATTCCGTGGTGGAGGGGGGCTCCTCGATAACCCAGCAGCTGGCAAAGAACCTGTTCCTGTCCTCCGAACGCACCATCGAGCGCAAGATCAAGGAGGCCTTTCTGGCCCTGTGGCTGGAGGCCCATTACACCAAGGATGAAATCCTCAAGCTCTATTTCGACCGCGCCTACATGGGAGGCGGCAATTTCGGGGTAGCCGCGGCGGCGGAGTTCTATTTCGGCAAGTCGGTCAAGGATATCACCCTGTCCGAAGCGGCCATGCTGGGGGGCATGTTCAAGGCGCCGTCCCGCTATGCGCCCCATGTGGACCTTGCCGCGGCGCGGGCGCGGGCAAACGAGGTGCTGACCAACATGGTGCAGGCCGGTTTTCTCACCGAGGGACAGGTCACCGCCGCCCGGCGGCTGCCGGCCAAGGCGGTGGAACGTTTCGACGATGTGGAATCACCCAACTATTTCCTTGACTGGGCGTTCGAGAAGGTCAAGCAGATCGTGGCGGACAGCGATGCGGCCGGGTTCGTTGTGCGCACCACCATCGACCCGGTTCTGCAATCCTATGCGGAGCAGGCGGTTTCCTCCATCCTGCGCGAAAACGGAGAGGCCTACGGGGTGGATCAGGCCGCCATGGTGGTCATGGAGCCATCCGGGCCGGTGCGGGCCATGGTGGGGGGGCTGGACTATGGACGCAGCCAGTACAACAGGGCCACCGCCTCGGCCCGCCAGCCCGGTTCCAGCTTCAAGCCGTTCGTCTATGCCACCGCGTTCGAAATGCTGGACTATACGCCCCAGACCGTGGTCAAGGACACGCGGGTATGCATCGGCAACTGGTGTCCGAACAATTACAGCCGCTCGTTCCGGGGAAATGTCACCCTGATGACGGCGCTGACCCGCTCCATCAATACCGTTCCGGTCACCCTTTCCATCCGCACCGGCCGCCAGCCGATCGCGGACATGGCCCACCGGCTGGGCATTACCAGCGATTTCCCGGTCACCCGGTCGCTGGCGCTGGGGGTTGCCTCGGTCAGTGTGCTGGACATGACTTCGGCCTATGGGGTGTTTGCCAGCGGCGGGCTGAAATCCACCGCCCAGGGCATTTCGCGCATCACGACCCTCAGGGGAGAGGAAATATACCGGTTTGACCCGGAGGCGCCGCGGGAACGGCTGATCAGCGCCAGAACGGCGCAATATATCAATTCCATGCTGCGCAACGTGGTCACCTCGGGCACCGGCCGCCGGGCGCGCGTGGAGGGGGTTCCCGCTGCGGGAAAGACCGGCACCACCACTTCCTACAGGGATGCCTGGTTTGCCGGTTACACGGGCAATTATGTGGCAACGGTGTGGATGGGCAATGACAATTACCGGCCCACCCGCCGCCTGACGGGGGGACGGCTTCCGGCCATGATCTGGCAAAAATTCATGGAGCTTGCCCATTCCAATATCGAGGTGAAGCCCCTGTTCGGTGTGGACTTCACGCCACCGCCTCGCGCCATTGCCCAGAGCGAGGCCCCCGACCAGCAGGCCATCGCGGAACGCCCCCCTTCCCTCACGCGGGAAGCAGCATCCAAGCTGGACAGCCTGATCGACATCTTCTCCGCTGCCCTGGTCAACCAGCGGCCCGTGCCCCGGCGCAGCATTGATCCTCCGGCGCGCCCCCTGCCCGGCCCTCCCATGCAGCCGGAGCCGTGATACCGTGAAATTCCTGGCCAACCTGCTGATCTTTTTCGGTGTCGCTCTGGCGATCGGTTTCGGGCTGAGCTTCGTTGCGCTGGAAAATGGCAGCCTTTTCGGCACCTTCCGGATGGGACCATGGGCCGCGTGGGCACAGGTGGGGGTTGCCAACCCCGACCCTTACACGCGGGCTTATATATCGCGCACCAATGCGCTGGAACTGGCGTGGGCGGAGGGCCTGCGCTTCAGCGCGGTAAAAGACAGCGATGGCCAGCCCCTGCTGCTGCAATGCAACTACCGGATTGACGGCATGATGCCCGAATCCAGCTTCTGGACTCTTGTGGCCACGGACGGCACGGGCGCTCTTGCCGTGCCTGAATACGGACTTCGGGCACTGGCAAGCGGCCATATCCAGCAGTTCGACGACGGCCGGTTCCTTTTGCGGGTGGGGCCGGATCTGGCGCCGGGAAACTGGCTGGAAACCAGCGGGGAAGGCAAGCTGGTGCTGGTGCTGACCCTTTATGACACCAATTTGCAGTCCGGACTCGTTTCGGGAGAAAACAGCCTGCCCGCCATCAGCCGGGAGTCGTGCAGGTGAGCCGGACAATCATGTGGATCATCGGGGGCGTCTTTCTGGGGATCATCATCCATCTGGTGGTGATCCTGATCCTGCCCACCCTTGCCAGTGACAGCATATGGAAACGCATCACCCGGCCAGACAATTTCGAACGGGTGGCGGTGCTGGATGATATCGGGCCGGGGGAGGCCAACCCGCTGCATCTGGATCCGGAATTTCT
>JALWTJ010000060.1 GCA_027082895.1 Hyphomicrobiales bacterium
CAGGTTTTCCTCTGACGAGCGCGGCGTGTTCGCCATCATGTTCGGTGTTCTGGCGGTGATATTGATTGCCTCATCCGGCGCCGTGGTGGATTTCGTCGGGTTGCAGAACGCGCGCAATGTGGCGCAGGTGGCGCTGGATTCGGCAACCCTGTCCCTGCATTCGGAAGTTGGCAACAAGACCGAAGCCCAGATTGGAGACCTGGCCAAGGGCCTGCTCAATGAACGGCTTTCCCCCCTCGGCCTGACGGCGGTGGTGGATACCGTTACCGTTGACACCAATGAAGGCTCTCTGTTCATTCAGGCCCGGTTCTCCACCCCCACCTCGTTTCTCGGCCTGCTGGGCATTCCGCGCATTTCCAGCCGCATCCATTCCCAGGTGTCCAGCAAATCCAGCAGTCTGGAAGTGGCTCTGGTCCTTGATTCCACGGGTTCCATGGGCGGCAGAAAGATGCGGACGCTGAAAAGCGCCGCCCAATCTCTTGTCAGTACGCTGATGCCCGATCCGGTCAACCCGGATGTCGCCATTGCTCTTGTGCCCTTCAATCGCTACGTCAATATCGGCATGAGCAACCGCAACGAGCCGGGACTGGATATCGAGGCGGACTATTCCTACACCCCCTCCGGGCAGTCCTGTCGCAACACCTATCCCAACGACACCCGCCATTGCGACACACGGCGTGAAACCTATGTCACCCACCCCACCATTTGCGACTATCGGAACCAGACCTACACCTATTATGTGGACGGTTCACCACGCACCGGCACCCGCCGGGTAGCCTACAATTGCCGTCCGGGCCCTGCCCAGACCCGCACCCGCACCGTTCGATACAATTGTACCGGCAGCCGGGGGGCGCCGGTCCGGGTGTGCACCGGACGCTCGCCGCGCCGCTATCGCTGGTTCGGCTGCATGGGGTCCCGGCATCTTGTCCCTTATGACACGGTGGACGATCATTATGCATCCAATCCGGTTCCAGGTGTTGTCAGACGAAGGCGCACCTGCCGGGTACAGCCTATGGTTGAGTTGACCCACACAAGACGAGGGTTGCAGCAAGCCATCAGCCGCATGCGGGCGCAGGACAGCACCTACATTCCGACCGGCCTGATGTGGGGCTGGCGTCTCCTGTCGCCGCAGCGGCCGTTTGCCGCCAAGCCCTATGACGCAAAAAACAAGAAGGTACTGATCCTGATGACCGATGGCAAAAACACCGTTTCGCCAAGCCTGACATGGACACCACATGACCAAGGCCAGCATCGAGTCCACCGAGGTCACAATACCAGCGAAGCCAACCGCAAGACGACGGAGATCTGCTCCAATATCGCGGACAAGGACATCGTTGTCTACACCATCGCCTTCGAGGTGAGTGATCCGACCATCCGCACCATCCTTCAGAACTGCGCTGCCAATGGCGGTTCCTATTTCGATGCCAACAATTCGGCAGCCCTGCAGGAAGCCTTCGACGACATTGCGGCGGAGTTGCAAACATTGCGGCTGACCCAGTAGCCGGACGTGAAGGTGTTCACAACCGGGTGAGTCGGCAACAGGTGTGAACAAAGGGTAAGGGTTTTGCTGCAAATTGCCCCTTGCCCCCTCAGCAGACCTTAGCGTTTGCGTGGTTTTCTGCCGGGGGTTCCCTGCAGAAAGAAACAGGCGCATGGCCAAGTGGCATCACATCGCGGGACGGTTTGGAAGAGACGAAAGCGGCGTCTTTGCCGTTTTCTTCGGTATCCTGACCATCGTGCTGGTGGCCCTTGGCGGCTCGGCGGTGGATTTCGTCAATATTCAGAATATCCGCTCCATTACGCAGGCGTCGCTGGATTCGGCGGCCCTGATGTTGCAGCCCAAGATCTATACCCAGAGCGAAAACCAGTTGAAGGAACTGGCAACAGCCCTGGTCGTGGAACGGCTGTCCAGCCTGAACGCGACCGTCACCATTGAAACGGTCACGACGGACACCGCCAACGGCTCCCTGTTTCTGGAAGCGCGGCTGCAGGTTCCCCTGCCCTTCCTGTCCATGGTCGGGGTGAACCAGATCAACACCCGTGTTGCCTCCCAGGCCACCCAGAAACAACTGTTTCTGGAAGTGGGCATGGTGCTGGACAATTCCGGGTCCATGAACAGCTATTCGCGCATGGCCAATCTGAAGATTGCCGCCACCAATGCCACCGAAATCCTGTTCGACGGGGCGGCCACATCCACAACGGTCAAGGTGGGCATCGTACC
>JALWTJ010000061.1 GCA_027082895.1 Hyphomicrobiales bacterium
TTCGGACTGGGAATTAAGGCAACGCGCGTGGTTGGCTGGGGAACCTGGATTCGAACCAGGACTAACGGAGTCAGAGTCCGTGGGTCTACCGTTAACCTATTCCCCAATCTGCAACCCGAAGCGTACCGGAACCGCTGAACCATCTTCTTGTGGACCAGACACACCGCCCACCACATCAGCGGAAGGCACAAGCACGCTGTGGGGCGGTTTCTAGCACATTGTCGGTTTTGTTCAAGCAAACTTTTCCCGTTTCGCCAACCTTTTGCATGAACGGAAGGGCTTGTCCTCTTTGCTACCCATTTTTGCCTCGTGCCATGTTGCACCGGCGCCGGACTTGGCCTAACCTGACACCAACAACATATGGAGCGGCTCAGGGCGCTGTCGCAATCTTTTCTGTGTGCGACTGCTGACCGGGACGCCACGGAGAAACACCAGTGACCGATCAAACTCGGTCCGCCCCTCCGGTACCGCCAGAAGGTGCGCACCGGAAACGCCCAGCCGGCTCGCATGCCGATGTGCATGCGCCCGATAGGCCCGCTGCCCCCGCCCATTCCACGGGCAAGGAGCGGCAGCGCGCAACCGGCAGGAACAGGCGGGCCAGCAGCAGAACCGGAGCCGCCAGCTCCAATCATGATTCCCGCAGTCATGGCTCTCGTGGTCACGATTCCCGGCTGTGTGCGGCCCTTGACCTTGGCACCAACAATTGCCGACTTCTGATCGTGCGCTCCCACGACAAGGGATACCGGGTGGTAGATGGCTTTACCCGTATCGTTCGGCTGGGCGAGGGGATGTCGCGCACCGGGCGTCTGGATGACGCGGCCATGGAACGCACCTTTCAGGCCCTGAAGGCCTGCGCCGTGAAACTGGACCATCATGCCCCGGCCAGCATTCGGCTGGTAGCGACCGAAGCGTGCCGCTCCGCCTGCAATGCGGACAGTTTCCTCAAGAAGGTGCGCGACGAGCTGGGGCTTGATCTCGAGATCATCGACCGGCAGACCGAAGCGCAGCTTGCCGTCACCGGATGCGCCGACCTGGTGGACAAGGATAGTGCCGGGGCGCTTCTGTTCGATATCGGCGGAGGTTCCTCCGAACTGGCCTGGATGGATTTTCGCGGGGGGCGCCCCCGCCAGCATTCCAAGCTGGCATCCGCCATCCGTTCCTGGCAGTCCCTGCCGGTGGGTGTCGTCACCATTGCGGAAAAGTTCGGCGGTGTGGACGTGACCCCGGAAATCTTCGAACAGATGGTGGCCTATGTGCGCACCCACCTGCGCCACTTTCGCGGCCGCAACAAGCTCAAGCAGATGATCCGGGAGCACCCGGTGCACCTGATCGGGACATCGGGAACGGTAACGACCCTTGCCGGGCTGCACCTGGGGCTGGAACGTTACGAACGCTCCAAGGTCGATGGCCTGTGGATGAGTTCGGAGCAGTTGACCGACACCATGCGCGTTCTGCTGGCAATGCCCTATGAGCGGCGGGTGGCCAACCCGTGCATCGGCCGCGATCGGGCGGATCTGGTCATTCCCGGATGTGCCATTTTCGAGGCCATACGGCGCGAATGGCCCACCAGCCGGGTCCGGGTTGCCGACCGGGGCCTGCGCGAGGGCATTCTGGTTTCACTGCTGGAAACCCAGCGCATGCATAATCTGAAATCCCGCCACAAGCCGAAAAGGCGCCGCTGATGGTCCGGCCACCTGCAAAGGGGGGAGCCCCCCGTCGCCTCAAGACCCGGGTCAAGACGGCCCGGCGCCGCTCCAGCAGTTCCACCCGCTGGCTGCAGCGCCAGTTGAACGACCCCTATGTGCAGCGGGCCCGGGAGGAGGGGTACAAGTCCCGTGCCGCCTACAAGCTGATCGAGTTGAATGACAGGTACCAGCTGCTGAAACCGGGCATGCGGGTGCTGGATCTGGGGTGTGCTCCGGGCGGCTGGCTTCAGGTGGCCGTCCCCCTTGTTGCCTCCCCCCCTGAAAACCCGCATATCGTGGGCATCGACTATCTGGAAATGGAGCCCGTGCCCGGCGCCATCATCCTGCAAAAGGACTTCACCGACGAGGACGCGCCCGACGCCCTGATTGCTGCTCTGGGGGGGCACAAGGTGGATATTGTTCTTTCCGATATGGCGGCCCCTACCACCGGTCACAAGCCCACCGATCATTTGCGGATCATTGCGCTGGTGGAACTGGCGGCGGACTTTGCCGTGCAGATTCTCAACCCCGGCGG
>JALWTJ010000062.1 GCA_027082895.1 Hyphomicrobiales bacterium
GTTCCGGGAAATCTCTCAGGCACGCAGACAGAGGGGGCAGAACACCGGCATGTCCCGTCCCTGCCGGATGCAATGCTTCAGTCTGTTTGAAAGAGTTTGACATGTCCCAGCCTGATCAGGAATCCCTTCCAACCGCCCTGCATGACCTGCATGTGTCCCAGGGCGGGCGCATGGTGCCCTTTGCCGGGTACGAATTGCCGGTCCAGTTCGACGGCATCGTTGCCGAACACATGCACACCCGTAACCATGCCAGCCTGTTCGATGTGTCCCACATGGGGCAGATAACGGTCAGCGGCCCCGATTTCACGACAAGTGCCGCCGCGCTGGAAAGCCTTTTCCCCGGCAATCTGTCCAACCTGAAACCCGGCGGCATGCGCTACACGGTGCTGCTCAATGCCCATGGAGGCATCGAGGATGATCTCATCGTGACCCGCCCCGCCGAGGGGCAGGCGGATGACGGCACCATGTTCATCGTGGTCAATGCAGCGCGCAAGGACCACGACATTGCCCTGATGCGCGCGGCTTTGGGCGATCGTCTGCAATTCACCCTGCACGAGAGCAAATCCCTGCTGGCCCTGCAGGGGCCGCAGGCGGCCAGCGTGCTGGATGCACTGTGCGAAGCGCCGCGCAAGCTGGCCTTCATGCAGTCCGCTCCGGATGAAATTGAAGGGATCGCCTGTCAGGTTTCCCGCTGCGGATATACCGGGGAGGACGGGTTCGAACTGTCCGTCGCCAATGCCGACGCGGTCCGGCTGGCCGAAATTCTGTACGGGGACGATCGCGTGCGGCCCGCCGGTCTGGGAGCACGGGACAGTCTGCGTCTGGAAGCGGGCCTGTGTCTTTATGGCCACGACATGAACGATTCCATCGACCCGGTCACCGCCAATATCCTGTTTGCCATTGGCAAGAAGCGGCGTACCGAGGGGGGATACCGGGGGGCCGACGCCGTATCCCAGGTGCTCCGCCAGGGCCCCGTCATGCGCCGCATCGGCATTGTCTTTGAAGGACGTCGCCCGGTGCGTGAAGGATCCGTCATTGTTGATGCGCAGGGCAAGTCGGTGGGCCATGTCACTTCGGGCACCTTTTCACCTTGTCTCAAGGAGCCCATCGCCATGGCCTATGTTCCCGTGGCGCTGGCCGAAACCGGAACCTCCCTTGCCGCCATGGTGCGCGGAACACCCGTGGCAGGAACCGTCACCGACATGCCCTTCGTTGCCCAGAATTATGCCCGCACCCCCGGCGTATGAGCCCCTCTTTCCAATCCATTCTTTTTCCAAGGAGCCAGAAAATGACCAGACTCGCTTTTTCCCAGGACCATGAATATGTCCGCGCCGATGGCGATACCGCAACCATCGGCATTTCCGATTATGCCCAGGACCAGTTGGGGGACATCGTGTTCGTCGAACTGCCCGCCGTGGGGACCAGTTTCAAGAAGGGGGATGAGATTGCCGTTGTTGAATCCGTGAAGGCGGCCTCCGAAATCTACGCCCCCCTTGATTGCACCATCACCCAGGTCAACGAGGCGCTGGCCGACGCTCCCGATCAGGTCAATGCCGACCCGATGGGCGAGGGATGGTTGGTCAAGGTGAGCATTTCCGACGCGTCGCAACTGGATGAGCTGATGGACGAAAAAGCCTACGCCGCCCATATCGCCTGAACCCGTTTTCTCGGATTGAATGAACATGCGCTATCTGCCCCATTCCGACCAGGACCGCGAAAAGATGCTGTCCGCCATCGGCGTTGCATCCAGTGATGATCTGTTTGATACGGTGCCGGATGAGCTGTTGCTCAAGCAGCCGCTGGACCTGCCCGATTCCCAGCCTGAACATGTGGTTGAATCCCACATGGCGGCCTTGTCCGCCAAAAATGTTCCCGCCTCCGCCGGCCCGTTCTTTGTCGGGGCAGGGGCCTATCGTCACCATGTTCCGGCCAGCGTTGACCACCTTATTCAGCGTTCTGAATGGCTGACGGCCTATACGCCCTATCAGCCCGAGATTGCCCAGGGCACGTTGCAGATGCTGTTCGAGTTTCAGACCCAGGTGGCCAACCTGACCGGGATGGAACTGGCCAACGCCTCCATGTATGACGGCTCAACTGCCACCGCCGAGGCCGTCCTGATGGCCCGGCGTGTCACCCGACGCCGCAAGATCATCGTTGCCGGGGGGCTGCATCCCCAGTATCGCGACGTCATCCGCACCTATCTGGCCGCCGATGAAGGGC
>JALWTJ010000063.1 GCA_027082895.1 Hyphomicrobiales bacterium
GCGAGGTACGGAAAAACAGGCCATTGTCCTCTGCCGTGGACAGGGAGGGCGATGTGGCGGAGGGCGAAATCATCACGATGCCATTGGGTACGGCAACGTTGGACAGGATGGCGCCGGTCACGCCGGAGCAGTCTGCGCCCATGATGGCCTTCACGCCATCGGAGGTGACCAGACGTTCAGCGGCAGCCGTTGCGGCGGCAGCGTCAATGCAGGTCGAGTCGGCCCGTACGGAGGTCACGGTTGCACCGCCAAGAAGGGCGCCGGAATCGGTCACTTCCTTCATTGCCAGTTCCGCGCCATCAGCCATCTGGGGCGTCAAGGATTCGATTGGTCCGGTAAAGCCAAGGATCACGCCGATCTTGATTTCTTCACCATTTGCGGTGCCCATTGCGGCACCTGCCAAAAGCGCCGCTGTTGCGGTCGCCATGAGCAGTTTCTTCATGTTCTTCTCCCTTGTTAGAACGCTCGTTCGCCTTGTGAACCTATTCGGCCTGAAGGCAAAAGAAAAGCGTTAAGGATCAGAATCGTTAAGATGGGTGGGGATTTGCCGCAGGATTATACGGGATTTTCGGTATTGCGGGTTTCCATGGGCCAATCCGGACAGTAAGTCCCTGCAATTACGTCAATAAACCTGTCCTTGTTTTCCCTTCCGAACGATCGGGGAGTTGTGGTTTTTCTTTCCCTTCCGATCTTGTGAGCCACAGGCCATTCACCTGGTGGCGGAAACGGTTCATGGCGGCAATATTGCCCCGCCGGGACAACAGCACCCGGTTGGTCAGGATAATGACAACGCTCTGGCTTTGTCGGTCCATCCACAGGGAAGTGCCGGTGAAGCCGGTATGCCCGATTGCCCCTTCGGGAACCCCTGGCCCACCGCTGCCCTCATTGTCTCTGCCCCGGTATTCCCAGCCCAGGGTTCGGGGGATCAGCCCCGGTGGATTGATGTTGGTGAAATGCAGATGCGCGGATTGGCGGCTCAGGATGCGAACGCCGTTCCATTCCCCACCGTTCATCAGCATCATGGCCAGGGCAAGCAGATCTCTTGCGGTTCCGAACAGGCCGGCATTGCCAACGGCACCACCAAGAAAGCGACTGTTTCCGTCGTCCGCTACCCCGATCCGCAGCGGGTCGGGATTTGTGGGTACGATGCGGTTTTTTTCGATGCCGTGCTGCAAGGGCAGATAGCCGGTGCCGTCCAGATGCAGCGGCCGGGCTATCCGTTCGTCAAACAGGTCGGAAAGAGACCTGCCCGTAACCATCTGAATGATGTCGCCCAGCACGAGATAGCCCAGACAACTGTACGTTGTTTCTGTTCCGGGGGTATGGGAGAGCGGCATGCCCGTAAGCCCGGCATGGGCCTGTTCCGGTGTCTTGTATATCTCATAAAGGGGAACATGGGCCGCCAGCCCCCCCGTGTGCCCGGCCAGCATGCCAATAGTGACCCGTTGTTTTTGCCCTTCGGCGTAATCGGGAAGAAAGTTGCAAACCGGATCGTCGAGCCGCAGACGTCCATCGTCGAGCAGGCAGGAGAGCAGCAACGCCGTGGCCAGGGGTTTGGTCAGGGATGCCAGATCAAAGACCATTCCCTTTTTCATCGGGACATTGCCGGGGCCGCCGGTTGTTCCCCAGACCTGATGGCATCTTACGGTGCCCCCGGTCGCGGCCAGCAGTTCGGCGCCCGGAAACAGGCCAGTGGCGATAGCTTCAGCAAACACGGGTTCGCAGGCCGTGGCACAGGTCATGGGCCTATTTGATGGCCCCTGCGGTCATGCCGGCGATGAAGCGGCGTGATTGCAGGATGAACACGGCAACCACCGGCAGGGCGGCCAGGGTGAGCCCGGCATAAAGAACACCGTAATTGATGGAGTATTCCCCGAAAAAGGATGTCAGCCCCTGGGCAAGGGTCTTGTTCTGGGGGGTCTGAATGAAGATCAGGGGAAAGAAAAAATCGTTCCAGATTGGAACCGCGTTGTAAATGCCTGCGATCACCATGGCCGGGGCGATGAGCGGAACCATGATTTCGATCATGATCCGCAGTTCGCTGGCCCCGTCCATGCGGGCGCTGTCCTCCAGTTCGGAAGGAAGGGAACGCAGAAAGCCGGTGATGATAAACACGGTCGCGGGCAGGCTCATGGCGGTATAGATGAAAATCAGCCCGAAAAGGGAATCGATCAGGCCAAGAAATTTCAACTGCACGAACAGGGGAATGATGGCCA
>JALWTJ010000064.1 GCA_027082895.1 Hyphomicrobiales bacterium
GACTGGTGCAGCGCCGGGCGCCGGTCTATGACAAGTCGCGGGATGGTCATTACAACCTGATTTCGGCCCTGCACAAGTCGATCCGGGGGTCGGACCCGGATGCGGCGCTCTATTATTTTTCCCGCATGCTGGACGGGGGGGAAGATCCGATGTTTCTTGCCCGGCGCCTCATTCGCATGGCGGTGGAAGATATCGGACTGGCCAGCCCGGAGGCGCTGGGCCATTGCGTGGCGGCGCGGGATGCCTATCAGATGCTGGGTTCGCCGGAAGGAGAACTGGCCCTGGCGCAGGCGGTTGTCTTTCTGGCTCTGGCACCCAAGTCGAACGGGGTTTACACGGCGTTCACATCAGCGATGGCCTTTGCGCGGAAAAACGGTTCACCGCCGCCGCCTCACATCATCCTGAACGCCCCGACGCGCCTGATGAAGCAGGAGGGGTACGGAAAGGGGTACATCTACGATCACGATACGCCGGAAGGTTTTTCGGGTCAGGACTATTTCCCCGAGGCGACGGGGCGGCAACGTTTCTATCACCCCGTGGAGCGGGGTTTTGAACGGGAGTTGAAAAAACGGCTCGACTATTTCGAGCGATTGCGGTCAAAGAAGGCCGACGAAAACGGGCACTGACAGGCGAAAAGAACACGATGAACGGATTTCTACTGGTGGGCGCAGGTGGTGCGCTGGGGGCAATGGCACGCTATGGCGCGGGGCTTGTTCTGGGGCGGATTGCCCTGGGCGGTTTCCCGTTTGCCACCCTGAGCGTCAACATTCTGGGCTCGTTCCTGATGGGGGTACTGGTGGGCGCGCTGGCCAAGGTGCTGCCGGCGGGCCAGAATGAAATCCGGCTGTTTCTTGCCGTGGGAATGCTGGGCGGGTTCACCACTTTTTCCGCCTTTTCCCTTGATGCGATCACGCTGATCGAGCGCGGGGCGCCGGGGCAGGCGGTGATCTACATGGCCGTTTCTGTCGGGGCGGGTGTCCTGGCGGTGGTCGGGGGGCTGATGCTGATGCGGGGGTTGCCCCTTTGAGCGGTGTCCGGCATGTGCGTGTTGCCCCCGACGATGCAGGGTTGCGGCTGGATCGCTGGTTCCTTGTCCATTATCCGGCACTCAAGTTCGGCCGGTTGCAGAAACTGTTGCGTTCGGGGCAGGTCCGGGTGGATGGAAAGCGGGTCAAGTCCGGCTTTCGCCTTGAAGCGGGGCAGCAGGTGCGTGTGCCCCCGCTGGGGGATATGGCCGCCCCTGCACAGAAGGGGCGTGCGCCTGTGTGCGAAGCGGATGCGGCCTTTGTGCGCGATCTGATCCTTTACGAGGATGCGCAGGTTTTCGTGCTGAACAAGCCCCACGGGCTGGCCGTTCAGGGGGGAAGTGGCACCACGCGTCACCTGGATGGTCTGCTCAAGAGCCTTCCCAACAGAAAAGGGGAGGCGCCGCGGCTGGTGCACCGGCTGGATCGGGATACGTCCGGTTGCCTGCTCGTTGCCCGGACCCGTGCGGCGGCGGCGTATTTTGCTTCCGTTTTCCGCTCCCGCTCTGCCCGCAAGATTTACTGGGCGTTGGTGGTGGGGGTGCCCAGTCCGCCGCAGGGGTCCATCTCATGCTTCCTTGGCCGGCAGGCGACCCGGGACGGGGAGCAGATGGTGGTGGTGGACAAGGGGGTTCGCGGCGCGCAGCATTCCATGAGTTATTATTCTGTGACCGATCATGCGGGGCAGGCATTTTCCTGGGTATCGCTGAAGCCGGTGACTGGCCGCACCCATCAGCTTCGCGTGCACATGATGACGCTGGGTAATCCCATCCTGGATGATCCACGTTACGGGGCCATGGATAATTGGAACTGGCGTCGGCCCGAGGGGCTGGGCCGCGGGTTGCACCTGCACGCGCGCCGGCTCAGCCTGCCCTTGCAGGATGGCAGGCGGCTGGATGTCAGCGCGCCCCTGCCGGCGCACATGCAGCAGAGTTTCGACATGCTGGGGTTCGATACTTCCCGGTATGACCGGAATGCTCCGGACCCGGAGGAGGCATAGCGCACGTGCTCAGGCTGGTGGTTTTCGATCTTGATGGTACGCTGGTGGATGGTGAGGTGCTGTTTGTCGGGGCGGCGGACGTGGTGCGGACCCTGTGGCGACGCAAGGATACCGTGCTGGCGGTGGCAACGGGCAATTCCCGGCGGATCGCGGAGCGGGTTCTGGAGGCCCACGGGCTGGGCGCCTGCTTTTCCTCGCTGCAGACGCCGGACACCAACCGGAGCAAACCGGACCCGGAAATGCTGTTTGCGGCCATGGACGTTGCGGGTGTGGGCCCCCGGGCGACGGTGATGGTGGGCGACACGGTGCCGGACATGGTAATGGCCCGGACGGCGGGGGTGCGGGCGCTGGGAGTTGGCTGGGGCCATCATGGCCGCGCGGCTCTGCTGGAGAGCGGCGCGAAAAATGTCGTTGCGAACATGGGACAGCTAGTCGGGGCCGTGGACAGGCTTTTGGAGGATGACGATGCGTGAATTTCTGGATGATGTTCACAAGCACATGCAGGATGGGATCGGGCGGGCGCAGGCCCATGCCCGTCAGGAGTTGCGCAGGCGGTTTTACCGTCGTGCCCGTGTGGGGCGCGTGACGGAGGGCTTTTCGGTTCTGCTGGACGGCAAGGGGGTAAAGACCCCCGGTGGCAAGCCGGTTCTCGTGGCCCACGAGAAGCTGGCCGAAGCGCTGTGTGCGGAATGGAACGGGCAGGCAACCCATATCGATCCGCGGACCATGCCTCTGACACGGCTGGTCAATTCCGCCATTGAGGGGGGAGAAGAGGCATGCAATGAACTGCGTGCGGAAATCGTGCGGTTCGCGGGCAACGATCTGCTGCTCTTTCATGCGGAAAGCCCGCGTGAACTGGTCGCGTTGCAGGGGGAGGTGTGGGGCAGCATCCTTTCGGACATGACGGCGCGTCTGGATGTGGTGTTTCATCCCGTTACCGGCATCGTGCATCGGGACCAGCCCGAGGAAAGCCTGCAACGCATTCGCGCGTTGCTGCCGCAAAAGGATCATGTGACGCTGACGGCCCTGGCATCCATTACCGGGCTGACCGGTTCGGGATTGCTGGTGGTTGCTCTGTTCCATGGGTTGATGGACGCCGACAGGGTGTGGGATGCGGCGCATCTGGATGAGGATTACAATGCGCGCATCTGGGGCGTGGACAGGGAAGCCATGGCCCGGCGCCGCAAACGGCGGGCGGAATTCGACGCGGCGGTGAAGGTTCTGGAACTGACCGGCCAGCTTCAGCCGGAGCAGGGCTGAGACAGGATCCAGTCGGCGGTTTCCGGGGAAATTTCGCGCAGCGGGGTCAGCACGAATTCCCGTTCGTGGGCGTAAGGGTGGGGCAGGGTCAGGTCCGGGGTGCGGATGCACAGGCGTTCCATGGCGATGATGTCCACGTCGATCAGCCGCGGCCCCCATTTTTCCCTTCGTACACGCCCGATCCGGTGTTCGATTTGTTGGCAGGCGGCGAGCAGCTGGCGGGGGGACAGGGTGGTAGCGACCTGGGCGGCCATGTTGAAGAAATCGGGCTGGTCCGTTTTGCCCCACGGGGCGGTCCTGAGGATGCGGGAGCGTTTTTCGAGGTCGATCAGTTCGTGGGCATCCAGCAGGGCGAGGGCCTGTTCGAGTTGGACAGGCGGGTCGCCGATATTGGCGCCAAGGGACAGCCAGGCGGTGGATGGGTGGAGCTTTTGGTCGGTCATGAGGGGCGGTGCCGGACAAGCTGAACGGCAAATTCGCCGGTCACCACCGGAATCGGGGCTTCGGGCTTGGCAACGCGGATGCTGATCCAGTCGATGTCGGCATAGGTGGCGAACAGGCGGTCGATGATGTGCTGGGCGAGGGCCTCCATCAGCTTGAAGCGGCGTTCGGAAAAGGCGGCCTGCACCGTCTTGAAGATCAGTTCATAGGAAATGGTGTCCTCCACATCATCGGTGCGGGCGGCCCGGGTCAGGTCCATGCCGCACACGACATCAAGGGAAAAACGGCAGCCCACGGTGCCTTCTTCGGGCATGACCCCGTGATAGCCGTAAAAGGCAAGGCTTTTCAGAACAATGGCATCCCGTTCGGAAAGGTTCATCTGTGTGTCTCCTGTTGGGGCGCGCCGTAGCAGCAGGCCCGGGCCACCCGCAGGGCCTCAAGGTTGGGGGCAACGTCATGGACGCGGAAAATGTGGGCGCCTTGCTGGTAGGCGAGAACCGATGTGGCCGCGGTAGCTGTCACGCACCGGTCCGGGGGCAGATCCAGCAGGCGGCCGAGCATGGATTTGCGGCTCATGCCCACCAGAAGGGGCAGGCCAAATTCGTTGAGATCGAACAGGGAATGCAGGAGGCGGTAATTCTCTTCAAGGGTCTTGGCAAAGCCGAATCCGGGATCCAGAACGAGGGCGTTGCGTTTCAGGCCCGCATCAAGGGCGCGGCCAACGGATTTTTCAAGATAGCGTTTCACCTCGTCCATCAGGTCTTTGGACCGGTCCCGCTCCTTGTCCCAATGCATGGCAATGGCGGGCACCCGGTGAAGTTCGGCCACCTGAACAATTTCGGGATCGTGGTGAAAGCCGGTGACATCGTTGATGATGTCCGCGCCCACCTGAATGGCCTGATCGGCAACGAGGGCGCGGAAGGTATCGATGGAAATGGGGGCGGCAATGCCGTTTTCGCGCAGGGCCTGAATGGCGGGGAGGACCCGGTCCAGTTCTTCCTGCACGCTGACTTCGTCGGCGCCGGGGCGGGTGCTGTGGCCGCCGATGTCGATGATGGCGGCGCCTTGCTCCAGCATGGCGCGGGCCTGGCTCACGGCCTGTTCGGGGCGCATGAATTTCCCCCCGTCGGAAAAACTGTCAGGGGTAACATTGAGTATGCCCATGATGAGGGGCTCAGGGCCAAGGGGCATGATGCCGTTCTTCAGGGCAAGGTCGTGGCAGGTGTGCGGGGTCATGGCTGCCCCCCTTCCATGAAGCCGAACAGGTCGTAGGCATCCGAATCGGTAATGCGGGCGCGGATCATGTCGCCGGGCTTGACGTTTGAAGCCCCCTCCACGACCACCACGCCGTCTACATCCGGCGCATCCCATTTCGACCGTCCGGTTGCCTGGTTTTCCAGCGGGTCCACATCGTCCACCAGCACGTCGATGGTGCGCCCCACCCGGCGGGAAAGACGGCGGATCGAAATCTCCTGGGCCTTTTGCATCAGGCGCTCGAAACGCTCCTTTTTGAGGGGTTCGGGTATCTGGTTCTCCAACCGGTTGGCCCGGGCGCCGGCCACCGGCTCGAAGGTGAAGCAGCCCGCCCGATCGATGCCCGCTTCTTCGATCCAGTCCAGCAGCCGTTCAAAATCGTCCTCCGTCTCTCCGGGGAAACCGACGATGAAGGTGGAGCGAATGGCAAGGTCGGGGCATGTCCTGCGCCATTTTCCGATCCGTTCGAGGGTCTTTTCCTGGTTGGCGGGGCGGCGCATGGCGCGCAGCACGTCCGGGGCGGCGTGCTGGAAGGGAATATCCAGATAGGGTAGAATGCGGCCATCGGCCATCAGGTCGATGACGCCATCAACATGGGGGTAGGGGTAGACATAGTGCAGGCGGACCCATGCGCCCAATTGCCCCAGTTCCTCGCACATGTCGAAAAAACGGGCCCGCACGTCGCGCCCGCGGAATCGGGAGGTGGCATAGCGCAGATCCTGCCCGTAGGCGCTGGTATCCTGGGAAATCACCAGCAGTTCGCGTGTGCCGGCGGCCACCAGCCGTTCGGCCTCATAGAGCACGTTTGCCATGGGGCGGGAGACGAGATCGCCGCGAATGGAAGGAATGATGCAGAAGGAGCAGCGGTTGGAACAGCCTTCGGAGATCTTGAGATAGGAATAGTGGCGCGGGGTCAGTTTCAGGCCCTGCTCGGGTACCAGGTCCAGATAGGGATCGTGTTTCGGCGGGGCGGCGGCGTGAACGGCATTGACGACCTGCTCATATTGCTGGGGGCCGGTCACCGCCAGAACCCGTGGATGGGTGGTGCGGATCATGTCCTCCTCGACACCCAGGCAGCCGGTGACGATGACGCGGCCGTTTTCGCTGATGGCCTCGCCGATGGCATCCAGACTTTCCGCCTTGGCGCTGTCGATGAAGCCGCAGGTGTTCACGATTACCAGATCGGCCCCCTGATAGTGGGGGGAAAACTGGTAGCCCTGGGCGCGAAGGGTGGTCAGGATACGTTCGGAATCGACGAGAGCCTTGGGGCAGCCAAGGGAAACCAGGCCAATGACCGGGGCGTTGCTGCTGCTGGTGTCCGGTGAAGATGTCATTATGGTGCCCCATGCGCTGTGTGGACCGGCAGGGAAGCCGGTGGGGACTGTTTAGCCCAGTTCCGGCAAAGGTCAATCATTGGCGAAGATCAATCATCGGCAAGGGGCTGGCCGTTGGCATCATGGGGCTGTCCGAAAGTGAAAACGGCGGGTCCGGGCCCGTTGGCGGCCAGTTGTTCGAGTTTGGCGCGCCCTTCGGCAGGGGTGGGCAGGGTGCCCTCGGGGATCCACCACAGGGCCATCGAAGGGGTGTCCAGACGGTCGAACCATTCGTGGCGACGGGCGAATACCCGCTTGTGGATGGTGCGGTAGGTGTAGTCTTCAAGGGCGGCAATGGATTGCCAGACCGACATGTTGACGATGATGCGCGGATCGTCGAATGCCCGGATGCTGATGGCGCTGTCCGGATCATCGCCGACCAGACGCCAGACAAAGCCTTTGGAGCGGTCCGCGGCGGCGTTGACCACGTTCAGATTGTCCACGAAACCGGACATGCGGGGATCATCAAGGGGATATCTGGCGCGGGCAATGTTGATCATGGCGAGGTTCATTCAGGGGTTCCTTCCTTTACTTGCGCCTGTGTCACGCTTTTCGTGTGGGGCCGAAATGGGTCTGGAACGCCCGGTGCAGGGCCATGTCGACCTCTTCCATGCTCACGATATGGCCGAGTTGTTCGAAACTTGTCACCCCCTGATCCGAAATGCCGCAGGGAACGATTCCCTGATAATGGGACAGGTCGGGGCAGACATTGAGGGAAATGCCGTGAAAGCTGGCCCAGCGGGATACGCGGACCCCGATGGCGGCAATCTTGTCCTGACGGTTATTGGCGCTTCCGGGGCGCCGGACCCAGACGCCGACCCGTCCCGGGCTGCGAAAGGCATCAATGGAAAATGCGGCAAGGGTGTCGATGATCCATTGTTCCAGCCGCCACACATATTGCCGGATGTCCTTGCCCCGGGCGGACAGGTCCAGCATCAGGTAGACCACACGCTGGCCGGGGCCGTGATAGGTGTACTGGCCACCGCGCCCCGCCGCGTGAACCGGGAACCGGTCCGGGTTGATCAGGTCGTGCGGGCGGGCGGAGGTGCCCGCGGTGTAGAGCGGGGGATGCTCCAGCAGCCAGACTTCTTCCTCTGCCTTTCCTGATGCTACCAGGCGGGCATGGGTGCGCATCCTTTCAAGGGTAGCATCATAGGCAGTGGTGCCGGGAAGCACTTTCCACAAGGGGCGCTTGCCATCAAGGCGCAGAAGCGGCGATGGGCGATTTTCCTGATGGTTTGCGGTTCTCATTAATACTTCAATAACCATGATTGACGCATTGTAAACCGGTGCGCGGGCAGTTTGATCTGCCGGGCGGCAGGTCGTTATGGAACATGTTTGTGCGGACGAGTGACAAATGAGCGTGGTTGAGGAAATTGATGTTGATGTCAAGGTGGAACTGGGTTCAGCCATGATGCCGATTCATCATGTTCTGAGGCTGGGACGCGGCGCGGTGATCGAACTGGACGCGCTGGAGGATGATCCCATGAAGATTTTTGGCAACAACAAGCTGATTGCTCTTGGGGAGATCCGGGTCGATGATGGCAAGCTTTCGGTCGTGGTCAACAAGAAGGTGAGCGGTAATTCCCACCGGTAAAAAGAGGGTGTTTCCTGTCACTATCTGCTTGAGATAGGCAGGGTGATTTGATAGAGGCTAGGCGCGCTTCGCCCGCGGGGCGCAACTTTTGCCTTTGGCTTGCGGTCGTGGCGGAATGGTAGACGCGCAGCGTTGAGGTCGCTGTGGGGTAAAACCCGTGGAAGTTCGAGTCTTCTCGACCGCACCAAATTTTTCCCCGCCTTTGAGTGGTGGGTGTTTCCCGCGTTGTGTTGGTGGCGCTCGTTTGATGGTGGCTGCCTGCTTGCAAATGGTGTCCGTATTTTTCGAAATTTTGCCGGGTTGGCCCATTGCCCGATTGCCAGAGCCGTGGCGAGGGCCTAGTGTTGTTTCATACATGTCGGGACGTTTTGATCCTTGAATTCATGCTGGGCAGCAGTGTCGTGGCCCGAAGCTGAAGCCCGTTGAAAGCAAGTGAGAGAAAACGTGAACAATTCCACCGATACCATTGACCAGCTTGCGCCTATCCGTCCCCGTGAATCGGCATGGCGGGATGAGGACGGGCAACTGGACAGCGCATGGCTGGACAGGGTCCGCGATCTGATTTCCCGGGAGGCGGCCGGTGAACTGGTGGAAATGTTCGAGCCGTTGCCCGAAGCCGATGTGGGGGACGTGCTGGAAGCCCTTGAAGGCGAAGAACGGCTGGCGCTCATCCGGCTGCTGGGGGATCATTTCGACTATGCGTCCCTTACCGAAGTTGATGAATCGGTTCGTGTCGATCTGATCGACCAGTTGCCCAATGCGGAGGTGGCGCGGGGCGTTTCTGCAATCGAAAATGATGATGCGGTCTATATCCTTGAGGATATTGATGAAGGGGACCGGGAGGCCATCCTGTCCCTGGTTCCCGAATTCGAACGTCTGAGCCTGCGCCGTTCCCTGGATTTTCCCGAGGA
>JALWTJ010000065.1:0-905 GCA_027082895.1 Hyphomicrobiales bacterium
ACTGCCACCGCCGAGGCCGTCCTGATGGCCCGGCGTGTCACCCGACGCCGCAAGATCATCGTTGCCGGGGGGCTGCATCCCCAGTATCGCGACGTCATCCGCACCTATCTGGCCGCCGATGAAGGGCTGCACTGCCTCCCCGTGGATGTGAGTGGTTCGGACGATCCCGCAGAACTGCTTGATGAAGATACCGCGGCGCTGGTAGTCCAGACCCCGGACTTTTTCGGTCACCTGCACGACGTGAAGACCCTGGCCGACAAGGCCCATGAAAAGGGCGCCCTGCTGGTGGTGGTCGTGACCGAAATCCTGTCCCTTGGTGCCATCGAGGCGCCCGGGGCACTGGGGGCCGATATCGTTGTTGCCGAAGGCCAGTCCCTGGGCAACCCGCTCGGCTTTGGCGGTCCCTATGTCGGGCTGCTGGCGACGCGCCAGAAGTTCGTGCGCCAGATGCCCGGGCGCGTTTGCGGCCAGACAGTGGATGCACAAGGAAAACGGGGCTTCGTCCTTACCCTTTCGACCCGCGAACAGCACATCCGGCGCGAAAAGGCCACCTCCAACATCTGCACCAATGCCGGCCTGTGCGCCCTTGCCTTTTCCATTCACCTGTCCCTGCTCGGGGAAACGGGCCTGCGCCGTCTGGCCGCCCTCAACCATCAGATGGCCTGCGCCCTTGCCGATGCCATGGAAGCGATCGACGGTGTGGAACGGCTCAATGGGAATTTCTTCAATGAAATCACCCTGCGCATTCCCGACAATCCTTCCGGGCCGGATGCCGCCACCCTTGTGGAACGGCTCGCCGGGCGCGGAATCATGGCCGGTGTCCCCGCAAGCCGTCTGCTGCCCGATGAACCGGCTGCATCCAACCTGATCGTTCTGGCGGCAACCGAATTGACCACCCATGCGGA
>JALWTJ010000065.1:915-2192 GCA_027082895.1 Hyphomicrobiales bacterium
TGCGGATATCGCGGCCCTTGCACAGGCCCTGCAGGAGGAACTCTCATGAGCATGAACCGGAAGGGACGCCCCAGCGCACCCGGATCTGAAACGCTTGGGCAAGAGGCAGAGCAGACAAGAGGGCAGGAGGCTCAGGCCGCCCTGCTGCCGCTTGAACCCCTGTTGTTCGAGATCGGCGAGGCCAGCCATTGCGGCGTTGACCTGCCCCCGGTCAAGGATACGGCAAACCGGCTGGGCAAGTTCGCTCGCAAGAGCCCGTTGAATCTGCCCGGCCTGACCGAACCGGAGGCCATGCGCCATTATGTGCGCCTGTCCCGGCTCAACTATTCCATTGATGCCGGCCTTTATCCTCTGGGCAGCTGCACCATGAAGCACAACCCGCGCCTCAACGAGAAGATGGCCCGTTTGCCCGGTTTTGCCGATGTGCATCCCTTGCAGCCCCAGTCCAGCGTTCAGGGGGCCATATCGGTAATCGAGGAGCTGGCCCACTGGCTGATGGTGCTGACCAACACGCAGGCGGTGGCCATGTCCCCCAAGGCGGGGGCGCACGGGGAAATGTGCGGCATGATGGCAATCCGTGCCGCCCACCGTGCTAATGGCCAGCAGGACCGCTCGGTGGTGCTGGTGCCCGAAAGCGCCCATGGCACCAACCCGGCAACCGCTGCTTTCCTGGGCTACAAGGTCCGCTCCATCCCCGCCCGCGATGACGGTACGGTGGACGTGGCCGCGGTCGAGGAAGCCCTTGGCCCGGACGTGGCAGCCATCATGCTGACCAATCCCAATACCTGCGGTCTGTTCGAACCCGACATTCGCAAGATTGCCGATGCCGTGCACGCGGCGGGCGCCTATTTCTATTGCGATGGCGCCAATTTCAACGCCATCATGGGCGTGGTTCGACCCGGTGATCTGGGCATTGATGCCATGCATATCAATCTGCACAAGACCTTCTCCACCCCCCATGGCGGGGGAGGGCCCGGGGCCGGGCCGGTTGTCCTGTCCGAAGTGCTGGCGCCCTTTGCACCGGTTCCCTTCGTCCGCCGCACGGAACAGGGGCTTGAACTGGTGGAACATTCAGGGGACACACAATCCTTTGGCCGCATGACGGCCTTTCATGGCCAGATGGGCATGTTTACCCGCGCCCTGACCTACTTGCTCAGCCATGGGGGGGACGGGCTGGCCCGGGCGGCACGGGATGCCGTTCTGAATGCCAACTATCTCAAGGCACGGCTGGAGGATGTCTTTTCCATGCCTTTTGGCAATCAGTATTGCTGCCATGA
>JALWTJ010000066.1 GCA_027082895.1 Hyphomicrobiales bacterium
CGCCGCGGGTGCGCTGGAAGTTGGGGATGGTGGCGACTTTGTGGCTCAGGGCGTAGAGCAGTTCGGGGGGGGAGGGGCAGGAACACCCGAAATGTCCAAACAACTTGATCCTTGGGAAAAAATGGTGGCAAATGGGCCCATGGGGCGGCAGAAACGGGCCGGCGGCCCGGCGTGCCGTTCGGGGGGCGGCGGTTTTGGTGGAAAACGAAAAAGGGAATATCGAACATGCCGACATTGATTCGTTTTTTTGCCTTTCTGCTCTTTCTGGGGATCATTGCCTTTGGCAGCATGATTGCCCTGAGCGTGTTCGTCGAGCCCCAGGACAAGGAGGTTTCGGTGCGTATTTCTCCCCGTGACCTTCTGGGGAAGTGATCTTGCCGGGAAAGTGATTTTGGAGAAACCGACATTGCCTGCTTCCGGGGAGCCCGTTGCCGGTCACTATCTGGTGGAGAGCTTTCTGGAAATGATGAGCGCGGAGCGTGGGGCCGCCGATAACACCATTCAGGCCTATCGGCGTGATCTGGCGGGGTATCTGGGTTTTTTGGCGCGTCATGGCAGCGATGCGGCCCGCTGCGGGCAAGGGGACGTGCAGGCATTTCTTGCGGATCTGGAAAGGCAGGGCCGTTCGCCGGCCAGCACGGCGCGCACCCTGAGCGCGGTCCGCCAGTTTCATCGCTTCCTGTGCGAAGACCGGTTTCGGCCAACGGATCCGACGCGGATCGTTTCGCGGCCAAAGGTTCCCGCTTCCCTGCCCCGGATCCTGAGCGAGGCGGAGGTCGAACGCCTGTTCGCAACGGCTGAAAAGGCGGTGGCGCAGGCCGATACGCAAGCGGCTTTTGCGCGGGCGCGCCGGGTGCTGGTGATGCTGGAAATGCTGTATGCCACCGGTATGCGCATTTCGGAGCTGGTATCCCTGCCCCGGGCGGCAGTGCTGCAGGACGGGCAGTTCCTGACCATCACCGGCAAGGGGGGCAAGGAACGGGTAGTGCCCCTGACCGACCGGGCGCGCGATGCGGTGCGGGCGCTGGTCATGGACATGGAGCAGGCCGAAGATGCCGCACAGGGGCGAAAGGGGCCGGTTCGGGAAAACAGCGGGGGCTATCTTTTCCCGGCCCGGGGCCGGTCGGGCCATGTCTCGCGGCAGGTCTTTGCCCGTATGCTCAAGGATCTGGCGGTTGCAGCGGGGATACCCGCAGAAAAGGTCTCGCCTCATGTGCTGCGCCATGCCTTTGCCTCGCACCTGCTGGCGGGGGGGGCGGATTTGCGCATTGTTCAGACCCTGCTGGGTCATGCCGACATTTCAACCACCCAGATCTATACCCATGTGCTGGATGAACGCCTGCGTGCGCTGGTGGAGAATCATCATCCACTTGCCCTTGGTGGGGAGACGGGCGGGAAAGGTTCTTGACAGGAACGGTATGGCTGGCCAAATCAGTACCGGTCGGGGGTGGCAGGCCCCTGTCGGCAATCATCTGGTATCATTGAAGAGTTGTGTTCATGCCCTCCTATCTCGATTTTGAAAAACCCGTTGCCGAACTTCAGGGCAAGATTTCCGAGCTGGAAAAGCTGGGGGAAGAGGATTCGGCGGTTTCCATCGAGGAGGAACTGGCCCGCTTGCAAAGCCGTGCCGAGGAGGCGCTGGATGACATCTATTCCCGGTTGACCCCGTGGCAGATCACCCAGGTGGCCCGGCATGCGCAGCGCCCCCATTTCTACGATTATCTCAAGCATCTGGTGACGGAGTGGACCCCCCTTGCCGGGGATCGCAAATTTGCCGAGGACTGGGCATTGCAGGCCGGTTTCGGTCGCATCGGTGGTGTGCCGGTGGCCATCATGGGCATGGAAAAGGGCGCGGATACCAAGTCGCGCCTGAAGCACAATTTCGGCATGGCGCGGCCGGAAGGTTACCGCAAGGCGGTGCGGATCATGGAGCTTGCGGACAAGTTTGACATTCCGGTCATTTCCTTCGTGGATACCACGGGGGCCTATCCGGGGGTTGGCGCGGAGGAACGCGGGCAGGCCGAGGCCATTGCCCGCTCCACGGAAAAATGCCTGGCTATCGGGGTGCCCAATCTGGCGATCATCGTCGGGGAAGGGGGATCCGGGGGGGCCATTGCCATTGCGGCAACCAACAAGGTGCTGATGTTGCAGAACGCCATTTACAGCGTCATTTCCCCCGAAGCG
>JALWTJ010000067.1 GCA_027082895.1 Hyphomicrobiales bacterium
CCAGTTCCCGCAACCGGCGAACATTGCGCTTGCGGCGGGCGGTAACACCGTAGCGCAGCCAGTGTTCCTCGGCATTGATCTTGCGGTCCAGCTTGTGCAGGGCCTGCTCCTCCTCTTCCAGAATCCGGTCCCGCCATTGTTCGAAACGGGAAAAGGGCTGATCCAGGCGGCGGGTGCGCCCGCGGTCCAGCCAGATGATGGAACGGGTGGTGGCCTGAAGAAAGGCCCGGTCATGGGAAATGAGCACCAGGGCACTGCGCAGCCGGTTCAATTCCTTTTCGAGCCACTGGATGGCCACGATGTCCAGATGGTTGGTCGGCTCGTCCAGCAGCAACAGGTCGGGACGCGGGGCAAGGGTGCGGGCAAGGGCGGCCCGACGGGTTTCGCCACCCGACAGATGGGCCGTACCCTGTTCCGGATCCAGCCCCAGCTCCTGCAGAAGCAGGCTGGCACGCACCGGGTCCGATTCGCCTTCGAATCCGTCCAGCACATACTCCAGAACCGTTGCATGGCCGGAAAGGTCCGGCTCCTGCGGCAGATATCGGATGGTGATGCCGGGCTGAACGAAACGGCTGCCCTCATCATGCCCGATCAGGCCGGCCGCAATCTTCAGAAGGGTGGATTTTCCGGCCCCATTACGGGCTACCAGCGCCAGCCGGTCACCCGCGCCAACGCTCAGATCCGCCCCGTCCAAAAGGGGGGCACCGCCAAATCCGAGCACGATATTCTGAAGATCAATCAGCGGGGGGGCCATGGAGCGGTTCCAGGTGCAATGAAACGAACAGGCCGGGGATAGGGGGCCAGCGCCGGCAGGTCAAGCCGTGACCCCTGTTGACAGGTCCGGTCCCGTCCGGCGCCACCTGGCCGGCGCTTGTACGCCCCTCAGTCGCACAGCATGCGCTTGAGAAGTTCCACTTCCTGGCGCAATTCCTCGTCGTCCCGCATCAATTGCTCGACCTTCTTGACCGAATGCAGCACCGTCGTGTGATCGCGTCCGCCGAACCGGCGTCCGATCTCGGGCAGGGAGCGGGAGGTAAGGAACTTGGCCAGATACATGGCAATCTGGCGCGGCCGCACCACCTCGCGGGAACGACGGGAGGACAGGATCTCGTTGCGCGGTATCTTATAATGCCGGGACACCATCTTGAGGATGTCCTCGATCCGCACCACCGGCGTGTCTCGCCTGCGAATGAGATCGGCAAGGGTTCTTTCCGCCAGCGGAACGGTTATGGTTTCACCGGTCAGCTGGTTGGCAACGACCAGCCGGTTGACCGCCCCGTCCAGGTCGCGGCCGTGGGAGGTCACGGAATAGGCGATATAGTCGATGACCGGCTCGGGAAAGCACAGGCCGGGATAGCGGGCACAGGCAACCCGGGCACGGTGGGCGACGATGGAGCGCCTGAGTTCCAGATCAAAGCGGGCAATGGGCACCACCAGACCGCCGGAAAGCCGCGAGCGGACGCGCTCGTCCAGCATTTCCAGATCCCGCGGTGGGGCATCCCCGGCCACCACGACCTGCTTGGCGCCCGAAATCAGCACCGAAAGGGTGTGGCCGAACTCGGTGGCCGACTTGCCTTGCAGGAATTGCAGATCGTCGATCAGGAGAATGTCGATGGAACGCAGCCATTCCTTGAAGGCAAGGGCGGACTTGCCCTGAATGGCGGCGATGAAATGGTACATGAAGTGATCGGCCGTCAGATAGACGATCTTGAGGGAAGGGTTGGCGGCCGAAGCGGCATGGGCTACCGCGTTGAGAAGGTGGGACTTGCCAAGGCCCACCGTCGAATGAATGTAGACGGGGTTGAAAGCCACCGAATTGTTGGCAGCGGCGCTTGCCACCTGCCGGGCCACGCCAAGAGCGATCTCGTTGGCCTGCCCGGGCACGAAATTGTCAAAGGTCATGCGCGGGTCGATACGGGAGCCTTCAAGGGTATCGCGGGAGCGGGCCGGGGAAGCGGAGCGAGGCCGGGCGTCCGCCTCGAAGGTGGGCGCGGACTCCCTGGCAGTCTTGCCGGTTTCGGTGGCCGGGGCCACAAGGGGACGCGCCTGCCCATTGACACGCACGGTGAAATGCAGCCGCGTGATCGGGTCGGAATTGGCCCGGAAGGCATCCAGAATTACCTGGGAGTAATTGGACTGCACCCAGGAGCACAGAAACGGGGTGGGGGCAGAAATATGGGCTAG
>JALWTJ010000068.1 GCA_027082895.1 Hyphomicrobiales bacterium
CCCGGTCCAGATGACGGCGGGAGCCATGACGGACCAGATCATCCAGCATTTTTTCGGGCACGTCTTCGAACAGGGCGGAGGCGCGCAGGATTTCGATGTCGCTTTTTTCGAGCATGAATGTTCCGGTCTGCCAGGGGTGGGGGACGTTGGTGTGGCCTCCCGTGTCCCGAATATGGTTCCGGGCCAAGTTTGCTGGTTTTCTTAACATTAGTCAAAGCAAAGGGAGGAATTGTTTTTACAATTCCTTCCGGTTCTCATGTTCCGGAGATGGTGTGATGCAGTTGTGCGGGAAATTTTTCAGGCGGTCTGGTCTTGTTGCTGTTTCGGCTCTGTCGGGCGTGCTTGCCTCCGGCCTGCCGGTGGCGGGGCAGGAAAATGATCCGGCAGCCCCGGTGCGCAATGCGATCCTGAATGCACAGGATCATGGGGTGGATACGGCGACCATGTGGCTGGCAGCAGCAGCGGTGGCACTGATGGTGGCGCTGTTCATGGTGCACTGGTCCGTGTTCCGCAAGTCCTGATGGATCCGTCTTCCCGGACGGAAGCAGCCCGTGCCGCGCCGGAATCGCGGCGCTGGTCACCGCGAAAGATCGCGCTGGCCCTTTATCCGCTGGCGGTGGGGGCGGCGGCGGTCAACATCTTCTTTTTCGGGCTGCTGGCGCAGCATATGGGTTTTTCGGCCTTTGATCCGTTCTGGGCCATCGGGGCCGGTTTCGTGCTGGGGGTTCCCTTTGCCCTCGTGGCGGGCCACTGGTTCCGGGCCCGGATCGACGAGGCGGAAGCCGATTGAGCGGCTTTTGCAGCGGGAACGCTCTTTACCGGTCAGGGGTGCGGCCGGAAGCGGCCCCTGTAGGCGGTGGGGGAGGTGCCGGTATGGCGGCGGAAGGCGGTGCGGAAGGTTTCCGGTGACCGATAGCCGCAGCAGGCGGCGATCTGGTCCAATCCGGCAGAGGAGTTTTCCAGCAGTTCGCGGGCGCGCCGGATGCGTTCGGCGGCCAGCCATGACAGGGGGGAGAGGCCCATGGCGTCGTGAAAACGGCGCTGGAAGGTGCGCGGGCTCATGTTGGCGCTGGCGGCAAAATCCTTCAGGGCAATGGGGTGATCAAGTCTTTTGCGCGCCCATTGCAGGGCATTGGCGATGGTCTTTCCCGGATGTTCGGCTACCGGACTGTCGACATACTGGGCCTGTCCACCGTCCCGGAACGGGGACATGACCAGCCGCCGGGCAACCTTGTTGGCCACGGCAGTGCCGAAATCCTTGCGGATCAGGTGCAGGCAGGCATCGATTCCCGCGGCGCTGCCGGCGGAGGTGATGACGGGGCCATCCTCCACATAGAGCACATCGCCGGACCACCGGATTTCGGGATATCTGGCGTGAAGGTGGGGCAGATATTTCCAGTGGGTGGTCGCCTTTCTCCCATTGAGAAGACCGGCGGCGGCCAGCACGAAGGCGCCCGAGCAGATGGACAGGAAGCGGGCACCATTGGCCGCGGCCCGGTTCAGAGCGTTCAGAAGGGCAGAGGGAGGGGGGCTGTCCGGATCCCGCCAGCCGGGAATGACGATGGTGCGGGCATCGTGCAGTTCTTCCAGCCCGGCGTCGACCATTATCCGGATGTTTCCGGCGGCGCGCATGGGGCCGGTCCGTGCGGCCACGGCCACGAACCGGTACCAGGGGAAGTCGAATTCGGGGCGGGGCAGGCCGAACAGTTCCACGGCAATGCCGAACTCGAAGGTGCACAGGTCGTCATAGGTCAGGACGGCAACGGTTCCGGGGTTCGTATGGGCAGCAGGCGAAGGGCCCTCCTGCCCTGAAATTTCCCCATGGCTGGCGATGGGAAAGGAATCGAGGCTGGCGCTGGCCGATTTGCCGGCAGACATGTCGGCGGATGTGCGAGGCGGGGCAGGGGGCGTATATGCGGGCGTCATTGTCGTAAATTCACCGTTCTTTGTCGATTACGCCACTTCTTATCCGGTTGCCGGTGCCGTTATCAATGGGGTGCAAGCCTGAAAACACGGATGAACGGAGTTGAAATGACCGATCAGACAAATACGAATCTGAACAAGGAGCGGGAGCTTCTGGACATGATATCCTGCTATCTGGATGCCATCTATCATTGTGACGTGGAAAAGCTGGACCGGGTGTTTCACCCCTCTTCCAGCCTGTTTGATGCGGATGAAGGCAAGCTGTTCGTGGATCCGATTGCCAGTTTCCGTGCGGATGTGGGCAGTCGCCCGTCCCCGGCCGGTATCCGGCAGAAACGGGTGGAGGAGATTATCCTGATTGACTGGCTGTCCGATCTCAGCGCGGTGGTAAAATTGCGTTTGCAGGCCCATGATAACGTGTTCGTGGACCATTTGTGCTTTGTGCGGGGGGAGGACGGGTTCCGGATTGTTGCCAAGATCTGGCATCTGGAATCAAAGGCCGACATCGTCATGCTGGACTGACCCGGCCCTGAGCCCTGATCTGATGTGCTGTGACCCCTTTTGTCCGGAGCTATCTGGCCCAGGTGCAATTGTCGAATTCGACAAAGTCAACCAGCACCCGGGGTGTTCCGGTCCGGGCCAGACGGGTGCAGCCTTCATAGGCGTTTTCATCGGCAAAAACCGAAATGGTGCCCTTCTGGCCGGGCATGTCCCCGTCAAGGCACAGCTGCTGCTGATCGGACAGGGTTGTGGAAATGCGCTTGCCGCTGGCAAGCCGGGCGACGAAGAACAGCTCATCTCCGCTGCGGTTGACCACGCAGAGCGCGGTGGCGGTGCTTCCGGATTCCTGTGCCATGGCACGGCTTGATACAGCAAGTTTCGGCATGGCGAAAAACGCCATGCCGGTCAGTGCGGCACCGATTGCAATTTCAGGGAAAAGCCGGTGCGTTTTCATTGTAGCTGCCGGATGGTGGCTACTGGAGGGTTGCCAGATAGGCGGCAACATCCATGCGCTGCTGTTCGTCGCGCAGCTTGAACGGCATCTTGGCGCGGGCGTGGTCGTCATTGAGGAAGGCACGCAGGAAAGCGCGGGGGTCCGCAAGGTATTCCGCGAGATTTTCCTCGTTCCAGACCAGTCCGGCTTCACCGGCTGCCACCATGTCCTTGCCATAGCGGAACCCGGGGAAGGTGCCGGCCTGGCGTCCGACGACACCCTGCAGGACGGGGCCGGTCGCATTCTTTGCGTTGTCGCCGATCTTGTGGCAACCGGCACATTTCCTGAAAATGTTTTCACCGGCGCTGGCGTCCCCGGCGGCACTGGCCGGGGCGGCAAACATGGCAATGGAGGTGCACACAAGTGCGGCGGTGAAGATTTTCCTCAACTGGAAATTCATCGAACGGTTCCTTTTCATTTTCAGATGGACGTGTGTGAAGGCGAGCGGGTTTCCCGATATGGGGGAAGCTCTTTTTCGTCTGTCAGGGTTGAGTATGGCAAGATTTTTGCGCCCTGACAATTCAACTTGCACATGTGCGCGGTCACCCGAATGTGAACAGGCGTGTGTGGATTTTATCCGCGTGAGGCCGCTTGATCGGGGTGTTGGAATCTCAGTTGAGGAAAAAAAATGAGTTTGAAAGCAAACATTGTAAAACTGGTTGCTGCTGCAGCGATCGTCGGCTTCGGAATTACCAGCGTTGCCGCGCAGTCGGACATGCCTCCGTTCGGCAGTCCCCATGACGTGGACTATGCGGCGGATCTGTGGAAGGCGATGGAAAATCTCAATCTGGCGGGACCGGATGCCATTCGTGCGCTCCCCTACGAGGGAACGGAACCCCACGGGTTCGTGCTGGAAACCTTTTATGCCAAGGCAACCATCAACGGGCACACCGGTGATCTGGTGGTGAAGCGCAACTATGGTCCCGAAGGGGTCAGCGTTGACGAGGTGATGGCCAATGCGTCGGCCCATCTGGGTGCGATCACGGTCATGTTCAAGCGTGAAGCCGGCTATGACGATGAGGATGGCAACTGGTTCTATGCCAAGTTCCTGCCCGACGGCTCCCTTGATCGCAATGGCAAGGACATGGCGCTGGCCGGGCGCGTGGCCAAGGGCGCAAGCCAGGGCTGCATTGCCTGCCATTCGGCGGCACCGGGAGATGATTTCCTTTATACCACCGATCACATCAAGTAACCGAGACGTCGGTTTCATGGAAAAGACATCGGATGCCGGGGAACGGGTTTCCCCGGCATTTTTTCTGGCCGCATTCCTTGCCGGTCCGGCATATTGCACGTTGATGTTTTTTGCGCGTTGCGAGTGGTAGGAAGTCCGGCTTCTGATAGACAGAAACAGGGAAAAGCCGTTCGGGCGTTCTTTCATGAAGGATAAAGGAGACAGGCATGGGAAAGGAAAGTTCACGTTTCCGTTTTGCGGGGGCCAACGGTCAGGAACTGGCGGCGCGGCTTGATCTGCCGGCCGGGTCGGTGCGTGCCCATGCCCTGTTCGCCCATTGTTTTACCTGTACCAAGGATATCTATGCGGCCAACCGGATCGCGGAATGTCTGAACCGGCGCGGGATCGGGGTTCTCCGGTTCGATTTCACCGGGCTGGGGGCCAGTGAAGGCGAGTTCGCAAACACGAATTTTTCGTCCAATATCGCTGATCTGGTTGCGGCGGCCGATCATATGCGGGACATGTCGATTGTACCGGAAATACTGGTGGGGCACTCCCTTGGCGGGGCGGCTGTACTGGCAGCGGCACACCGGGTGCCTGAATGCAAGGCCGTGGCGACCATCGGTGCCCCGGCGGATCCGGCCCATGTGGCCCATATCTTCAAGGATTCGCTTGAAACGATTCGGGAAAAGGGAGAGGCCGAGGTTCTGCTTGCGGGGCGGCCTTTCCGTATTCAGAAGCAGTTTCTGGATGACGTTGAGGGGCACCGGCTGGGGGACCTGATCCGTACGCTCAACCGGGCCCTGCTGGTGCTGCATGCGCCGCTGGATCAGACGGTGGGCATCGACAATGCCAGCGAAATTTTCCGGGCGGCCCGGCATCCGAAGAGTTTCGTATCCCTGGACAAGGCGGACCATCTGCTGTCCCGCAAGGCGGACGCCCATTATGCGGCCGAGATGATCGCTGTGTGGGCCGAGCGCTATCTGGAGGATGTTCCGGCGCCCCGGGCGGTTCCGCAGGCCATCGAGGGCACGGTTGCGGTGGCGGAAACGGGAACCGGAAAATTCGTCAATCAGGTGGTGACGGGCAGCGGGCACATGCTGACAGGGGATGAACCGGAAAGCGTCGGGGGAAACGGGCTGGGTCCGACGCCTTACGACCTGCTGCTGGCGGCCCTTGGCACATGTAAATCCATGACCATGCGCATGTATGCCGAGCGCAAGGGATACAAGCTGGAGCGGGCCGAGGTGCGGCTTTCCCATGACAAGGTGCATGCAAAGGATTGTGAAGAGTGCGAAACGCCCACGGGAAAGGTGGATGTCATTACCACCGATATTTCGCTTTCGGGGGATCTGAGTGAAGAGGAACGGCAAAAGATCTTCGAAATCGCCGAACGCTGTCCCGTGCACCGCACCATAACCAGCGAAGTCATCATCACGGCCCGGCTGAAAGACTGACCCTTCGTCATTGTGTGTCTTTGTGCGCCGGTCAGGGAGCAGGCCTTCCCGCAAGGGCGTCGATCATTGCGCATTCGGGAATGTCCCTGCCCGTGCATTGGGAAATGGTGCGGGACAGGGATGTCTCGATCTTTTTCAGGTCGTCGATCCTGCTACGGATGTCTTCCAGGTGTGTTTGGGCCAATGTGCGCACGTCGGCGCAGGAGGGGGCGCCGCCATCCACCAGCTTGAGCAGGCTGCGTACCTCATCCAGGGAAAAACCCAGTTCACGCGCCCGCAAGACGAATGTCAGCCGGTTCAGGTGGCTCTGGTCATAGCGCCGGTAACCGTTGGGTGTGCGCGGCGGGGCGGGAATGATGCCAATTTTTTCGTAATAGCGAATGGTTTCCAGATTGCACCCGGTGGCCCGGGAGATGTCGATGCGTCGCAGTCCCTTCATTTTCTTCTCTTTTCCCTTTGTGCCGGTGGTGCGGGGGGTGTCTGAATTGTTTTCAGGAAAGGTATTGAGCCTGTATCAACTACAGACTGTATGGTTGTCTTGAAAGCTTGGCAAGGAAAACGGCGAAAACGGCTGTGCGTGATACATGGCCGGGTATGAGGAGCGGTTTGGCATGAAAGGATTTTCCATGGATGAGGCGGGAATGGCGGGTAATACGGAGTTTTCCGGTGCGGTCCCGGATGCCGGAGTGACGGGAACCGGTGGCGGGACGGGTACCGTTGCGCTGCAGGGGCAACAGACAAGGCGTTCCCTTGGTCAGGTTCTTGTTCTGGGCATATTGAGCGTTCTGGCCATGACCACCTGTTGCGTGCTGCCCCTGCTGCTGGTCAGCATTGGGGTGACCGGGGTGTTCATTGGCCAACTCAGTTCACTTTATCAGTATCACTGGTATTTCCTGGCCTTTGCCAGTGCATCACTGGCTTACGGGTTCTGGAAGGCCTATCGCCCCGTGGACCAGATCGCATGTGCGGACGGGGTGTGTGCCCGGCCGATGAATCGCACCGCCATGCGGGTCGTGCTGTGGATTTCTCTTGCAATGGTTGTGGGGGCACTGGCGTTTCAATATGTGGCGCCGTCTCTTTTGAGTCCGTTTTGAAAGTTGGAAAGGTTGAAAGATGAGAAAAACGCTGTCCGTGACGGGAATGGCATTGTGGATGTCTCTGGGCATGGTTCCGGGGCTGGGAGCAGGGAGTGCTGTCGCCGCCGAGCAGACCATCACCGTGGAAGTGGGCGGGTTGTGGTGTTCATCCTGTCCCTATATCGCGGCGCAGGCCATCCAGTCGGTCAACAGTGCCAAGATTGTCGATGGCTTTTATGATCAGGAGCAGCAGCTGGCGCAGTTTGTTGTCACCTTTGATGATCTGCTGACCGATGCGGATGCGATCGTGGCTTCCACGAGCGAATTCGGCTATCCGGCGCAGCTGGTGGACAAGCTCGCCTATTGAGGCGGGTTGGCGCTGGTTGCCGGATTCATCAAGCGGACGCATTCAGAAGGTCAATGATTTCCTGCCGTCGGGGCATCGCTGGGGCCGTGCCGTGCCGGGTTACCGAGATTCCGGCCGTTGCGCATCCGAATCGTACCGCCTCAAGAGGTGCCATGCCCTGATCCAGGGCGGCGGCAAATCCGCCATTGAAGGCATCGCCCGCCCCGGCGGTTTCCTGCACCTTTCCCGCATCAAAGGCCGGGACCAGTTTGCAGGTGGTGCCATCGTGAAAAAGCGCACCATTTTCTCCCAGGGTGATCAGGGCCGTTCCCACGCCCTTGTCCAGCAGCATGGCGGCGGCCTTTTCGGCGCTTGCCCGGTCCGTGACCTTTGTGCCGGTCAGACCTTCGGCTTCGGTTTCGTTGGGCGTGATGAAATCGCAATGGGGGAACAGTTCATCGGGTACCGGCTCCACGGGGGCGGGGTTGAAAATGGTGATGGTGCCGGCAGACCGGGCCCGTTGCAGGCCGTGCAGGGCGGCGGCAACCGGCTGTTCCAGCTGGGTGATGAAGACCCGGGCCTTGCCGATATGGTCGGCGGCGGCGTCCACGTCGGCCGGGCTGATGGAAGCTGCGGCTCCCGGAACGACAATGATGGCGTTTTCCCCCGTTGCATCATTGACATAGATGAAGGCGGCACCCGTGGGTTGATCGGGACATTCCCGGATTACGGGATAAATGTTGTCGGCCTGCCAGGTGGTGCGGGCAATGGTGGCGAAATCATCGGTGCCAAGCGCGGAAATGAAGGTGGTGGCGGCTCCGGCCCGGGCGGCGGCGACGGCCTGATTTGATCCCTTGCCGCCGGGGCCCAGCTTGAACCCGCTGCCGGCAATGGTCTCTCCAATGCCGGGGAGGCGTTGTGCGTGGAAAGCCAGATCGGCAACGAAAATTCCGAGGATGGTGACGCCGGATTTCGGGGTATCGGATTGCTCAGCGTTCATGTCATGTTTTTCCTTGTCTGAAATGTTTCGCCGGTTTCCGAATTATTCCTCATCCGGGCCGATCACGCCCTTGCACAGGATGAAACAGCCGTAAAAGCGCCGTTCCCCGGTCTGTACCACGCAATAGGCGTTCTTTGCCCTTTCATAAAAGGCGAAGCGTTCGATGGAGCCCATGGGAAGGGATTTGCCCTCGGCGGCATCCACTTCGGCCTGCACCTCCTTTTGCACGGGCAGAATCTCGTCGGGATTGCCCACCACTTCCATGCGCAGGGCGGGCTGGTCCACGAAACTGTCAAGGGGCATGAGGGAGAGAATGGCCCTGACGGCCCGGGCCGCCGAGACATTGGCTACCCGCAGCAGTTCGCCATGGGTGGTCTGTTGTGCCACGGAATCAGCGGGGAAATTGGTATCGCAGACGACAAGTTCATCCCCATGGCCCATGGCGCGCAGCGCATAGAGAAGTTCAGCGTTCAGGTGGGGGTCGATGTTCTTGAGCATGTTGGTCTGGTCCTTGCTTGTCAGGTTTCCTGATCCAGTTGGGATATGGCGTGCCCGGTCCGGATCAGGGCGTTCAGGGCAGCCTCGATATCGGGGGCATCGGGGGGGTCCAGCCGCTCGATGAAGGGACAGGTCAGGGCGGCAATGATGGACCCCATGGGCCCCAGAATGGGAACAGTCAGGTTGGTGACACCCCCCACCTGCAGGGAGCGCATGCGCTCATAGCCCTGCTCGCGCACGGTCTTGAGCCGCTGTTCAAAGTCTTCGGGCAGTTCGGAAAGGGGGATTTCCTTCTGGTCTTCGAGCATGGTCTGGCGTTCGCCGGGGGTGGCAAAGGC
>JALWTJ010000069.1 GCA_027082895.1 Hyphomicrobiales bacterium
ATTTCCGATCAGGTGGTGGTGATGTATCTGGGCAAGGTGATGGAGCAGGGACCGGTCAACGCGATATTTCATGCTCCCCGGCACCCCTATACCAGCGCTCTGCTGGCCTCCATTCCCACCATCCGCAGCCAGCGGGGGCAGGACCTGCCCACTATTGGCGGCTCCATTCCCCATCCCTTCAACCGGCCCCGGGGGTGTCCGTTCGCGCCCCGCTGCACCCGGGCCATTCCCGGAACATGCGACCGGTTCGTGCCCGCCGCCATTGATGTTTCACCGGGCCATTCGGTGAGCTGTTTTCTGCATTCCGACCGCAAGGAGCCTGCCCCGTGAGCGACAAGAGAACAGAGCAGGCCTCAAGCCCCGTTTCACCCCGCATTTCCGGTCCCGACATCCTGCGGGTCGAGGAGTTGACCAAGCATTTTCCCATCCGCTCAAGAGGGCTGCGGCGCAAGGTAATCGGCCACGTCCGGGCGCTGGACGATGTCAGCTTTTCCATCCGGGAGGGGGAAACCCTGGGACTGGTCGGGGAAAGCGGCTGCGGCAAGACCACCACCGCCCGCTGCATCATGCGGGCCATGGACCCCACGGGAGGGCGCATCCTGTTCACCCGCCGCAGCGGCGAGATCGTGGACCTGGCCGCACTGGGCGGGCGGGAAATGTTTGATGTGCGCGCGGAGATCCAGATGATCTTTCAGGATCCCTACGGTTCCCTCAATCCGCGCATGAACATCCTGGATATTGTCGGGGAATCCCTGCTGGTGATCGGGGGCATGAAGGATCGCGAACAGCGCTCGGCCCGGGTGGGCGAATTGCTGGAACTGGTCGGACTGCGCGCCGAATACATGCGGCGCTTTCCCCATGCCTTCAGCGGCGGCCAGCGCCAGCGGGTGGTGATCGCCCGCGCCCTGGCCCTCAACCCGCGTCTGATCATTGCCGATGAGCCGGTGTCTGCCCTTGATGTGTCGGTTCAGGCACAGGTGCTCAACCTCATGTCGGACTTGCGGAAAAAGCTGAACCTGACCTATCTGTTCGTCGCCCATGACCTGAGCGTCGTGCGCTATTTCTGTGACCGGGTCATTGTCATGTATCTGGGCCGGGTGGTGGAACTGGCGCCCGTGGAAAGCCTGTTCGAACATCCCCTGCACCCCTATACGTCGGCCCTCATGAAGGCGGTGCCCGAGGCGGACCCGGCCCGCCGTGCGGCCATGGTGCCCCTGGAAGGGGAAGTGCCAAGTCCGGCCAATCCCCCCACCGGTTGCCACTTTCACCCCCGGTGTCCCTTTGCGATTGAAGAGTGCCGCACCCGGATGCCCGATTTTGAAGAAGTGGGAGAGGGCCGCAAGGTCAGATGTCACCGGGCCGCGGAACTGGACCTTGCCGGGGTGTGAAGCAAAAAGCTTCCGTCAGGCAGCACCTGATGGTCCCCGATACGGGTGCAGCGGACCCGCAATTCCCCTGCATCGTCCCGCTGCCAGTGAACAAAACCGCCGCCATGATCCCGCGGCAGGTCGAACGGACGGCCAAAGGCTGCCCGGAACGGATTGTCCAGCGTCAGCCGCAGGATGTCGGGCAGGCCCATGCCCAGCCATTTTTCCATGTTACGCACCATCTGGTCCATGGTGGCGGATGAGCCGGCCAGATAGGTCGAACCGGGAATGCGCACCGTCCCGTCTGCCTGCCGTTCAATGGAAGCTGTGCCCAGCTGATAGATCCCTTCGCCCATCCCGGGCCCTGCCGCCGCCACCGCATCGGTGACCAGAAAGGCCCGCTCCAGTCCCTTTGCTCGCAGGAACAGCTTCAGATAATCCGGGTGAATGTGAATGCCATCGGCAATGAACCCGGCCATGAGTTCGTCCCGGCTCAACTGGCTGAACAGGGGGTTGTCGGTGCGCGCAATCATGTGGGGTAGGCCGTTGCCCAGATGGGTTGATACCCTTGCGCCCTTCTCGATCGCGAGGGCGATCTGCTCCCGCGTGGCGTTGGAATGCCCGATGGCGCAGGCAATGCCCTGCCGGGCCAGACGGGCCATGAGGTCGGGAACCCCTTCCTGTTCCGGGGCCATGGTCACCATCAGGATGGGGCGCCGGGCCAGACCCGTCAGCCGTTCGACCAGTTCGGCGCGTGCCGGGCCCATGGCTTTTGCCGGATGGCATCCCGCGCATCCGTCCCGTGGTGACAGAAACGGGCCTTCCAGATGATAGCCCGGCACCATCAGCGGACCAAGGGTGCTCTGGCTGACCGCCCGGTCCAGTGCCTCAAGGCGCGCCGCCAGTTCGTCGTCAAACGCCGTGATAAGGGTCGGCAGCACCCGCGTGACACCACACGCCGCCAGCCGGCAGAGCGCCCTGTCCATGTCGGTGGGCTCAATATCGGCATTGTTGAAATCCACCCCGGCAAACCCGTTGACCTGTATGTCGAACAGTCCGGGAGTGACGATGGAGCCGCTGCTGTCGGCAGGGCCGGTTTCCCCGATTGGCCGGCAGTCATAGGCCGTGCCTGCCATTTGTTGGCAATCCCAGATGCCGCCCGAACCGGTGACGCGCAAACGGACCGGCCCTTCTTTCCCGGTGGCGGGCTCGGCAGCGCCGGACGGCATGGAGCGGGATGTGCTCACAACATGACCTGCCGGTGTTCCAGCTTTTCCCTGTCCAGCAGGGACGCCGAATCCGTGTCCAGAAACAGCAGGGCCTGCCCGTGTTGTTGCAGGATGGAGGCAGGCACCCTGTTGCTGACAGGCCCCTCGATTACCCTGGCTACGGCCTCCGCCTTGCGCCCGTCCGGCACCGTGCAGATGATGGTTTTGCTTTTCATGATCTGTCGGATGCTCATGGAAATGGCCTTTTTTGGCACTGCCTCCATGTTTGCGAACCAGCCTTCCCCGGCCTGTTGCTGCCGGCATTTTTCATCCAGAGTCACTTCAAGATAGGGGACATCAATGTCAAAATCCGCCGGGGGATCGTTGAAGGCCAGATGCCCGTTTTCTCCGATGCCGACAAAGGCCACGTCAATGGGTGTGTCCGCAATGGCTGCGTTGATCCGGGCAATCTCGGCCTGTACATCCGCTTGATCGCCATGGATGAAGGTGAAACTTCCCACCGGTCCCATCTTTTCCAGGAAGCGTTTCTTCAGATAACCCACGAAACTGGCCTTGTGGGTTTCCGAGATCCCCACATATTCATCCAGATGGAACAGATCCACCCTCTTCCAGTCGATGCCGGGGAGTGTGACCAGTTCAGCCAGCATGTCGAACTGGCTGGCTCCGGTGGCCAGAATGACCGCGGCCCGCCCCTTTTCCGCAAGGGCGGCCCTGATTCGTTCGGCCCCGGCCAGTGCGGCATGAATGCCCGCTTCACGGGACGAGGGTAAAATGTCGATCTGCACTGATCTGCTTCCGTTTGTTGGGGCCGACATGCTCCGGTGGCCCTGACGGGGGCAAAGCCGGATCATCTGGCGCTTTGATGGTGTTCGTGGTACCGTGCCCTCCACGGGGCCGCGATATCGCGAACAATTTCCCCCTATTCATGTATTTAATAACACTGGCTGTCAATATATATAGTGGCCGCCGGGCGGCATCAAGGGCAGGGGAGACCGGTACGCGAGACCGGTAGCGGCGCAAGGGGAGCCCATGAATCAGCAGACAGGTCAACAGGCAGGTCAGCAGATACGGCAACGGACCCATGAATTGGCTCTGCAGGAAACGCACAAGCAGACCATTCCCATGCTTGACCTGTATGCGGAGCAGTTTCTTGCCGATGGCCCGGACAGTATCAAGGGGCGCCGCGGCCGCTTGTTCATCGAGATATGCCGCCCCGGCCGGGTGACCCGAAAGCAGCTGGCGGCGGATTTTTCCATCCGTCCGGGTACCGTTTCGCGTCTGGTGCTGGACCTGATCGAAGCGGGGCTGGTGGAGGAAAAGCGCCCCCCCGCTTCCCACCAGAAGGGACGTCCCGAAATCCTGTTGCAACCGGTCATTGACCGGCTGGGGGTGATTGTTTTCTTTGTTGTTTCCCAGTCCATTCATGCGACCCTGGTGGATCTGGGGGGGAACGAATTGTGCCGGCAGGTGCGTAACGTGCAGGCAGACAATATCACGACCCGCGAGGTGGAAGAGATCATTCTGGGCATGGCGCTGGATATCCAGTCCCGCGCCCCGCGCCAGACAGAGATTGTCGGCCTGTCCTTTTCCCTGCCCGGTGTGGTGGATGAAACCCGCAATCTGTGGGTCATTGCCACCTCGCGCTGGCCGCAGGTCAACAATCTGGACATTTCCGTGCTGGCGCGCCAGCTGGGCCTGAAAACCATCGTCAACAAGCACCTGAACTGCGAATTACGGGCCCGGATTGCCCGGCGCGGGGAGCCGGAGAACACCAACATCCTGAGCATTCACTGGGGGCACGGTATCGGGTCGTCCTTTTCCATGAATGGCACCACCCTTGTCAGCGGTAACGGCGGGTTCGGGGAAATCGGCCATGTGCCGGTGCATTGCCAGCCTGAAACCCGTTGCATGTGCGGACTGGCCAACTGCCTTGAAACCCAGGCAGCCCTGTGGGCGCTTCTGCCTTCCATCCGGGCAAGACACCCCCGGGTGCCCGAGGATGAATGGCAATTCGAGGCCTTTCTGAAGGAAACCGAGGATTTCGGCATGGATCTTCTGGACAATGCCATTGGTCATATGGCCCGCGCCATGCGTACCCTGACCCTGCTTCTGTCCCCCAACCAGATCGTGCTCACCGGTCCGTTCGTGCAGCGCACGGACATTTTTGAAAACCTGTGCCGCCGTTTCCGTGACGTCCTGCCATCCGATTCCAACGTCTTTTCCCGCCAGTCCGTCACCGTTGTCGCGGCCCGCGCCGGAACGGAAGACGAGATCGTGGGGGCGGCCTATCCCCTGTTCGCCGACGCCATTGCCCGCATCTGCAACTGACGGAACGAACGGACGTCTCCGTGTTTCTGCCGGTGCGGTTTCCGTTTTGTCGTCCGGGCAATCAAGGGCAGCGTTTCCCTTTTTCGTTCTGCAATCCGCAGGCGGGCAGGGGAGTCCCTGCAATTCATGCGCATCGGATACCCCGGGGTAGCCGTTTCTGTGACGATTTTGCACGAATATGATCATATTTTTGCAGAAATGTGATTGAATTGACCTTGATTCGCGCATAATCTGCGCGCCATGACAGCGCCAGATGAACATTCGGGGACACAGCGCATGGCCGGAAAACGCAAGGGGCAGGACCGGGCCGGGAATGGGATCCTTTCCCAGGAGAAGTCGGATCTGGACAATCCGGATCAGGAAAATCCGGTTCGAGAGAATTTGGACTGCGACAGTCCGGGGTCTGGAAATGCGGGTTCCCGGCATCCGGACCGCAAAAGCCTGATAAGGGATTTTCTGTTTGCCAATGGGCAGACAAGCGTTAACACGCTGGCCCAGCGCATCGGCATGTCCCCGGCCACCCTGCGCCGGGATCTGGTGGAGATGGAAGCTTCCGGCCAGATCGAACGGGTGCATGGTGCGGCCCGTATTGCCCGCAACACCTCTCTTGAAGTGGCATTCGCCCGCCGGGAAAAGACCAATCTGGCCGCTAAAAGGGCCATTGCCACCCTGGCATTCGAGCGCATCCGGCCCGGCGCGGTCATCTTTCTGGATGCCGGGACCACGGTTCTGCAACTGGCCCGGCGCATTCGCATGTCCCGGCCGTCCCTGAGCGTGTTTACCAACGGTCTGGCGGTTGCCAACGAACTGGTGTCGGTCCCGGGCATCGAAGTGAACCTGATCGGGGGGCGGGTGCGCGAAGAAAACATGTCCGTGGCCGGAGCCGTCGCGCAGGCCATGCTCGAAGGGTTGTGGTTTGATCAGCTGTTCCTGGGGGCCAGCGCCATTGACGAAAATCTTGAAATCACCTCCTTTGATGCCGATGAGGCCCGCCTGAACGCCACCATGGTTGCCCGCTCCTCGCAAACATGGATCATGGCCGACCACACCAAGTTCGGATGCCGTGCCACCTATTCGGTTCTCAGCCTGTCGGCCTGCCACAGCGTGATTACCGACAGGGCGCCCCGGGAAGATGTCATGAACAGGGCCGAAGCTGGCGGCATATCCGTCATTGCCGGCCCCCCGTCCCCGGCAGACATTTCCCCGACTTCGCCAGCCCGAAAGGGGAGGCGGCAGCATGGGTGAATGGGTGGCCGCCATTGATGGGGGGGGCAGCAAGACCCTGGCCGGGATGGCCGACCGGGCCGGGAACGTGCACCTGCTTCCACCTGCAAAAGGGTGCAACCTGCTGGACAATCCGGAAGGGCTGGATCAGCTGGCAAAGGTTCTGGCCCCCATGGCCGAACGGGACATGGCGCCGGACACCACCATCGTCCGGGGAACTTTCGGCCTGCCCGGTTACCGGGAAATCGCCACCAACGATCAACGTTTCGAGCGTGCCATTTCCGCATCCGTCCGTTTTCAAACCTCCCTGTTCAATGATGTGGAAATTGCCCATTACGGCGCTTTTGCCGGCGGACGGGGCACTCTCATTCTGGCCGGAACCGGAGCCATGGCCTTTTCCGGGGAACCCGGACACCTGATCCGCTCCGGCGGCTGGGGTGACCGGATCGGAGACGAAGGCGGGGCCTACTGGATCGGGCAGCGGGCACTTTCATTGGCCACAAAGACGCTGGACGGCCGCTTTCGCGGCCGCTCCTTCGCCCATGACCTTCTTGTTGCCATGGATCTGGAGCCGGGTCCTGATCAGGCGGGGCTGATGAACTGGCTGGGAAAGCTGACCCATCCAAGATCCGGCATTGCCGCCGTGGCAGTGCATGTGGACGGCCTGGCGCGGAAGGGAAACCGCACTGCCCGTTCCTTGCTGCACGCGGCAGCCGACGAGCTGTTCCTGCTGTACCGGTCCGTAAATGACCGGCAGGAGGAAGCAGAAACCCCCTGGGCCTGCGCCGGTTCCGTATTCCGTTCTTCCGCCGTTTTCCGCCGCCTTGCCCAGCGTGTCGGGTCGCCTCCGTCGCCCCTGCGCCTGCCGCCCCTCGGCGGAGCCCTGCTGCACGCGGCACGAAATACCGGCTGGTTCTCCCCCTTCAGCCGGTCCGAAAATGCCTGGATCGAGGCCCTCGCTGCTGCTCTTGCGGCATCCTTTCCACACCAGTTGGCCCCTTCGGCGCCCGCACCACAGGAGAAACCATCCCCATGAACATGACCGAACAAGGCATCCTGTCCCAGTTCCCCTACTGGAAGAAGGCAACCTTTCCCTCTCCCCTTCGGGACATGGATTCCCTGCATGTGGTGATTGGATGCGGCACGTCCTACAATCTTGCCCTGACCATTGCCGCCGCCATGACCGAAAGCGGCATGCTGGCCATGGCGGTGCCCGCCGGAGAATGGTACCTGCGCCCCCACAGCTATGTTTCGTCGGACCGGATATCGCGCACCGTGGTCATTGCCCTTTCCCGCAGCGGTTCGACCACCGAAACCGTGGATGCGGCACGGGCCAGCCGCGATCTGGGCCAGACCGTCATCGGCCTGACCTGTGCCCCGGACACGCCCCTTGCCCGTGCCTGCACCACCATCCACGCATTCGAGACCTTCCCCGATGAAGGGATCGTGATGACCGCCTCCGCTTCTCTCATGCTGCTGGCCGGGCTGGCTCTGGCCGGGTTTGACATTGGAGCAGACCTGGCGGATCGGGCGCAGGCAATGCTTGAGTCCTTTGATAAGGTTCCCCCGGCAACCTATTCCGGTCGCACGCATTTCGTGTTTCTTGGGGGAGGAACCAACTACGGCCTGGCCCTTGAAGGGGCGCTCAAGCTTCAGGAAATGGCCCTTTGTTTTACGCAAGCCTTCCACCCCGGCGAATACCGGCATGGTCCCGTGTCCCTGGTCGATGAAAAAACAGCCGTCGTCATGCTCTATCACCCGGAAACGCGCGATCTGGAGGAGGCCCTGACCCGGGAGCTTTCGGAAAAAGGCGCACTGATCATCGGATTTGACGGCCCCGGTGACATCAGCATGCAGGACAGTATTGCCGACCCCCGCCAGACGGCGGTCATTCTGCCATCCCTTCAGTTGCTGGGCGAGCGTTACGCGGCGGCGCATGGTGTGGATACCACCCAACCCCGTCATCTGACCAAGGTGGTGGTGCTGGACAAATGAGCACACGGGAAACCACCGCACGCGATCAACAGGCACATACCAGTCCGCAGACCCGCAACTGGCTGTTCAACCTGCCCGCGCTCCATGATGCGCAACAGACGGATAGCAGGGAAGCGGCGGGAAAAACCGGGGACGGGGGGAAGGGGATCACCTCCGTATGCAGCGCCCATTCCCGGGTCATCGGAGCAACCTTCGCCGAGGCGATGGAAACGGGGCAGCCGGTGCTGATCGAGGCCACCAGCAACCAGGTCAACCAGTTCGGCGGTTATACCGGCATGTCACCGGCCGATTTCATCACCTTCGTCAATGGCCTTGCCCATGCCAGGGGTTTTGACCGCCGGCGAATCCTTTTCGGTGGCGATCACCTTGGCCCCAATCCCTGGCGCCGCGAAGTGGCCGAATCGGCCATGGAAAAGGCGAAACGGATGGTCCGTGACTATGCCCGTGCCGGGTTCTCCAAGATTCATCTGGATGCGTCCATGGCCTGCGCCGACGATGCGGATCCCCTGTCCCCGGCAATAGTGGCCGAACGTGCCGCCCAGCTTGCCGAACAGGCAGAAAAGGGCGCACGGGAAGGGGGGCACGCCGCCCCCGCCTACATCATCGGCACCGAAGTGCCGGTTCCGGGGGGGGCAACCCATGCCCTGGACACGGTGGC
>JALWTJ010000070.1 GCA_027082895.1 Hyphomicrobiales bacterium
ACCGGGGGCCGCCCGTTGTCCGCACGAAATTTCCGCCCCCTCCAGCGCGGGGCCCGTCGGCGAGGAAGCGGCGAACAGTTGCGCGCCATCCCACAGGATGATCTCGGCATTGGTCCCCACATCGACAATCAGCACCGGGTCCTTTTCCCGGTCGGGCCGCTCCGACAGAACCACCGCCGCCGCATCGGCTCCCACATGCCCGGCCACGATGGGCAAGAAGTAGAACCGGGCCGCATCGGCCAGTCCCAGACCCAGCGTTTTGCAGTGTCCCCGGACGGCGCTGGAAATAGCCGGATTGAACGGAGCCTGCCCGAGGGCCGTCGGATCCAGATCCAGAAACAGATGATGCATGACCGGGTTGGCCACGAACACGGCCTCCAGCAGGTACTGACGTTCGGTGCCGCTGCTTTCCAGAAGTTCATCGGTCAGTTCATTGACGCATTGAATGATGGCGTCATGAAGCCGTGCCTGCCCATCCGTGTTCATCATGACATAGGACACCCGGCTCATCAGGTCTTCCCCGAAACGGATCTGGGGATTGGCCCGCCCCGCTGAAGCCAGGATTTGCCCGTTCATCAGGTCCACCAGATGCGCGGCAACGGTGGTCGAACCGATGTCCACCGCCATGCCCGTCAGCCGATCGTTGAAACCAGGAAACAGGGTCACCAGTTCCGGACGCGGCCCCGACATGTCCACGCATGCCGTAACTTTCCAGTCTGCACCGTTCAGAACCTTTTGCACCTGAGCAAGCAAAGGAAAGGGAACGACAAGTCCCCCAACTCCAAAATCCTGCGCGATGGCAAGGATCAGGCGGTCGGCATCACCAACAGGGGTGTGCAGATCGGGTCGGGACAGTTCCACATAGAACAGGCGCAGCGCCGGGTTGCGCACCATGTGGGCGCTGGAAGCATCCTTGCGGATGGTTTGCCCGGCAATGATGGAAGCGGCGGGAACATCGATCACTAGATCCCCTTCGATACGCGCCTGACAGGACAGGCGGCGGTCTGGCGCCAGGCCACGCTTGGCAGCGTACCTGTCCTCAACCGGTCCGCGAGCGGAAAGGTGATCGGGCTGGCTGGTCACGCCGAACTTGGCAAAACTTCCGCTGGCCACGCTGATCTGGCATCGGCCACAAATTCCCCGGCCGCCGCAAATGCTCTCGATGGCCACCCCCAGTTCCCGGGCTGCTTCCAGCACGGGCGTGCCGAAAGCAAAACGTCCGCTCTTGCCCGATGGTTGGAAAATGACCTTCGCCGTTCCCCCGGTCAGGCCGTTGGCCTCTCCCCGTGTCATATCGTCAGCCACGGGCACGGCGCCGACCACCCCGCCGCCGCCGCCCTCCCGCATCGCCGCCTTCGCCGTCGGGAGATGGGGGACGGTTGGCGGCAAGCCAGGCCCCGCAATCCGGATCGTGACCGTTCAGCACATTTGCGGCGCGCACTGCCGTCATCTGTTCCATGTGCAGGGGGCTCATGATGCCCGACGTCATGCCCATGGCTGCTGCCATGGAGATGAAATGACCGGTCAGCGCGTGCCGGTTGGGAACCCCGAACCCGACATTGGATGCGCCACAGGTGGTGTTGACCTTCAGTTCTTCACGCAAGCGCCGCACCAGCGTGAACACCTGAACCCCGGCATCATTCATCGCTCCCACGGGCATGACAAGCGGGTCAACCACCACGTCCTCACGCGGAATGCCGTGATCCAGGGCGCGCTCCACGATCTTCTTTGCCACGGCAAAACGCACATCCGGATCGGTCGAAATACCACTTTCATCATTGGAAATGGCCACCACCGCCGCCCCGTGCTTCCTGACCAGCGGCAACACGCGCTCAAGGCTTTCGTCCTCCCCGGTCACCGAATTGACCAGCGGCTTGCCCTCATAGGCTTCCAGCCCCGCCTCAAGGGCATCAATGATGGAACTGTCGATGGATAGGGGCACATCGGTGATGGACTGGACGAGACGGATGCAGTCCGCAAGGATTTTGGGTTCGTCCGCCAGCGGAATGCCCGCATTGACATCCAGCATGTTCGCCCCCGCTGCCACCTGGGCCAGCGCATCCCGCTCAACACGGGAATAATCCCCGTTCTTCATTTCTTCGGCCAGCAACTTGCGGCCGGTCGGGTTGATGCGTTCGCCGATGACACAGAAAGGCTGGTCAAATCCGATAATCA
>JALWTJ010000071.1 GCA_027082895.1 Hyphomicrobiales bacterium
GCCATGGCGCAGGTTCCCCGTGAACTGTTCGTTACCCCCGAACACAGGGATCTTGCCTATCTGGACAGGGACCAGCCCCTTGGAAACGGCCGTTTTCTTGCAAATCCCGTTGCCACGGCAAAGCTGATTGAACTGGCCGACATCACGCCCGCTGATATCGTTCTGGATGTTGCCTGCGGTACCGGCTATTCCACTGCCGTGATTTCCTATCTTGCCAGTTCGGTCGTCGCCCTGGAGTCGGACCGGGAACTGGCCGAAAAGGCCACGGCAAACCTGTTGGAGCTGGATATTTCCAATGCCGCTGTCGTTGAAGGGGCGCTGGAAAAGGGGGTTGCCGCCGAGGCGCCTTTTGATGTCATCATCATCCAGGGCGCCGTGGGGGCTGTTCCCTCCCGGCTGTTCGACCAGCTGCGCGAAGGTGGCCGGCTGGTGGCAGTGGTCGGCACGGGAGCCGGCGCACAGGCCGTGCTGCACGTCCGCACCGGCAGCGGCATCAGCGCCGTTCCCGCTTTCAATCTGCACATGCCGGTTCTGGAACAGTTGGTTCCCCCCCGGGAATTTGCCCTTTAAGGGGCAAGTCGCCCCGTAAAAGGGGGGGCAACGCTCCCGGTTGCTCTCGGCAAGAAGTGAACGATTCTCGCCTATCAGAATGCGAGTGATTCGCTCGTACAGCGTTTTTCCGGTTAATAAATTGTTAACTGCCCCTTTAAATCGACCATGGGGCGGTCTTAGATACGGGGGGTGCCACCAGCGGTGCCGTTCGAAGCAGCGCGGAACAGGCAGGGGTGAGCGGGACGCCACTGCCATCCGGAACCACCATGTTTCCGGTTTTGCCCATGCTGAACCGGTGCGCTGGTGACGCGTCCGCTTTCCGTTTCCTCTGGCAACGCATGGCGGAGCATCTGTTCTGCGTTGATGTCGGCGGGGGACGTTAATGAGCATGGGAGGCGTGACGATGCGTATGATTTCAGCGGACTGTCTGGAGACAAGGCGGGCCAGAGGCGTCCGGCGGCTTTTACAGGCCAGACGGGCAAGAGGCGCCAGACGGGCAAGGGGCGTGGTCCTGGCCGCATTCATGGCCCTTGGCGCAGGTGCAGTATCTGCCGGTGCGGCCCGGGCGGAAACCCTGCGCGAGGCGCTGGCCAGCGCCTACAGCACAAATCCCAACGTTGCCTCCGCCCTGATCAGCGTCAAGGCTTCGGCCGAGGACATTGCCCTGCGCCGTTCCGGAAAATTGCCCACGATCGGCTTTTCCGCCGATTACACCCATTCCTGGAGCGTGGTGGGGGGAAGCAGTTCCAGTTCCGACACCTCGAACCTTGGCCTGTCCTACCGCCAGACCCTGTTCGACAACCTGAAGACCGATGCCCAGATTGAGCAGGCCCGCGCTTATTCCGTTGTTGCAACCCAGGCATTGCGCAATGCGGAGCAGAACGTGCTCCTTTCGGCAGCCAGCGCCTATTTCAACGTCATTCGGGACACCAAGCTGGTGCAGTTGCGCACCGAAAACGTGGCCTTCTTCACCGCACAGGTGAAGGCGGCAAAGGACCGTTTGAACATTGGCGAGGGAACGCGCATCGACGTATCCCAGGCCGAGGCCCGTCTGGCATCGGCGGTCGCCTCCTATCGCAACGCCATTTCCAGCCTTCAGGTTTCCCAGGCCGGCTATCAGCGCTGGATCGGTCATCCGCCGCGCAACCTGAGCATGCGTTATGATTTCAGCGGCCGGCTGCCCCGCTCTCTGGATCAGGCGATCAACCTCGCAGAAGCCCAGCACCCGGCCATCCTGACCGCTTTTGCCCAGATCCGCGCCGCCCAGGCCGCCTCCGACGCCGCCCGTGCCGCCTTCGGGCCAACCCTCGACCTGATCGGTTCGATCTGTGCCATCAACTGTTTCGGCAGTGGTGCCACAACCGGTGTTTCCGGTTCCATTCGCGTATCCCTGTCCATTCCCATCTATGCCGGGGGGGCATTGGGGACGACCGCCAGAAAGGCCAACCTCAACCAGATCAAGTCGGAACTGGATGCCCTTGCAACCCGCGATCAGGTGCGGGAATCGGTCATTTCCGCCTGGAACGGCCTGCGCAATGCCAATGCCCAGATCGAATCGGCCCAGACGGCCGCCCGCTCCGGCGAACTGGTGCTGAACGGTATCATCGAGGAGCAGAAGGT
>JALWTJ010000072.1 GCA_027082895.1 Hyphomicrobiales bacterium
GCTTCTTGCCATTGATGCCGTTACCCTGAAGCGACAGGGGCTTCATGGTGTTGAGCATGCCCCCATCGCCTTCGCCGTTGATGTGCTTGACGGCAAGCTGGTAGGCCTTGAGTTCGTCTCCCCCCTCATCCGCGTATGGGCCGGACTGGGGAACGTTGAAGCCGAATGTCACCGTGCCGCCCGTCGGATTGTTGCGGAATTCCTGCGCCCATGCGCCACGGGTGAAAATGGTCGGCGCAACGCCCGCCGCCAGCACGCCGGCGGCGCCCGTCTTGATCAGCCGACGACGGCTGATGCCTTTCTTTTGATCGCTCATTGCGGTCCTCCTCATTGAAAAATGCGTTCTGCGTCCCTTGACTGAGACCCATCGCATCGGACCAAGCCATGGCAAAAACTGCAAATCATTTCAATAGAGGCTTGTTTTTCAACATATATTTTGTAAATTATTTTCAGATATCGCAATTTTTCAGTCAATTCGTTGACATCACGGGTTGATGAATACGGCGATCAGAATAAGGAACAGAACCATGCGGGCACCCATCGGCCTGAGAATCCGCAACACACGGAAACTGAAGGGAATAAGTCAGGCGGCGCTGGCCAGAGCCGTGGAAATTTCACCTTCCTATCTGAACCTGATCGAGGCCAACAAGCGGGACGTGGGCGGCTCCCTTCTGCACCGGATTGCCCGGGAACTGGACATTTCCCTGAACGAGTTGACGGGGGAAAGTGAATTGCGCCTGATCAGCGAAATTCAGGAAGCCTTTGCCGATCCGATCTTTGCCGAACGTGACCTGAGCGCCCAGGATGCCCACCAGCTTGTTGCCGGCTTCCCGCGCATCGCCTGGGCCTTTCACGTCTGTTACCGGGCCTTTCTGGATCGCGGTGCCGCCATCGAGGCCCTGACAAACCGGCTGCAGTCCGACCCCCTGTTCTCCCAGTTGCTGCACCAGATGCTGTCGCGCATCACCGCCATACGTTCCACCGCCGAGATACTGGCTGAAATCGGCGATATTCCGGAAGAAAAATCCAAGGGGTTTCATGAAGCCCTGTTTGCCGAAAGCCGTTCGCTTTCCGATGCCGCCGTAGCCCTGACAGTGCAGTTCGACAAGGATGTTCGTGACCGTCAGTCGGTCAGCGTGGCCCGGCAGGTCAACGACCTGATCATCGGAGAGAACAACTTCTTTCCCGATCTGGAGAAGGAGGCCGACCGCATACGGGAACGCTGGTTTGCCCACGAACCGAATGGCGGAGAAGTGATCGGGGAAGAGACCATGCGGCGCGTTTTGGCCGAAGTGGAACAAGGGATGCCCGGTGTGCCGGAAAGGATGATGGTGGCGGAACAGGCCGAAGATGCTCTTTTGCAGGAGGGGGCCTATGCCGCAACCCGGCGCTTCCGGTTGGCGCGCCGGCTATGCCAGGCCCTTGCCATGCCCACCATCGCCCGCCTCGGCAAGGATGCTCGCCTGACCTCCTCTGACGCGCGCGACGTCGCCGTTAAGGCACTGGTTTCCTATACTGCCGGTGCGCTGCTCTTTCCCTATGACCGCTTCCTGAACGATGCCCGGAAATACCGTTACGACGTGGAATGTCTGGCCCGCGCCTACAGAGCCAGCTTCGAGCAGATCGCCCACAGGCTGGTGACCCTGAGAAAGCCAGGCAACAGCGGTATTCCCTTTGCCTTTCTGCGCACCGATCCCTCCGGCTTCCTGTCCAAGCAGTTTCCGTTGCCCGGCCTGCTGATGCCCAATTCCGGGCATGCCTGTCCGCGCTGGGCCATTTATGCTGCCCTTCAGGCGCCGGACCGGCTGGTGCGCCAGGTCGTCGTTTATCCGGACGGTTCCCGCTTTCTGTTCATTGCAAAAGCCAGCACAAAGAGGGTGCAGACCTTTACCGACAGGCCCGTCTATTCCGCCATCATGCTGGCCTGTAACCTGCCCCGTGCCCATGAAACCGTCTATGCCATGGGGCTGGATCTGGGTGACCCGTCCACCGACACACCCGTCGGGCCCACATGCGCCCTGTGCGTTCGGGCCCGCTGCCTGCACCGCAATTCACCAACGGCAGCGGCTTCCGCCATGTGAGTTTTCAGTGCAGGAATCATGGTATGTTTTTGCCCCGGTGGTCCTGCTCGGCGCAGGATCGGTTGGCAAAACGGCCCGCGCCGTGCGAACATGTCCATTCGGGAGACTTTGGCAGGGGAGAGCCATGAGTTCAGTATCAACCGGATCAGACGCGCCAATCTTTCATCCGGAGGGGCCAGCGGATCAGGCGCCCCCCGATGTGTTGATCGTGGAGGATGAACCCGCCATTCTTTCCTCTCTCGAATTCATTCTCAACCATGCCGGCTGGCGTACGCGTTCGGTTCAGGACGGTGAGGCGGCGTTGAGCGCGGTCAACCGGTGGCACCCCAGAATGCTGGTGCTGGACCTGATGCTGCCCAAGCGCAATGGCTTTGACGTGCTTGCTTCCCTGCGTGCCCGGTCCGACACACGCGAATTGCCTATTCTGATTCTGACCGCCAAGGGGCAGCAGCAGGATCGGCGAACCGCCATGGAACTGGGGGCCAGTGCCTTTGTCACCAAGCCCTACGCCAATGGGGATGTGCTTGAGGCGGTGGCCAGCCTTCTGGGCTCCCCGGTACGCTGATGAACATTTCGGGCGAACCGGATGTGGAAAACGTGCCGGCGGGAAAGACTGAATCTGCTGCCATGGAGCCGATGTGAACGGGAGCGAAAACATGTCAGAAGATCGCCGTCCCCCTGCGAGGGGCGATTTCCTTGCCCAACCATCCCCGGTTCGCACGGCAACGGGCTTGAAAGAAGGGGGCGGCAAAGGAGGCAGCAAGAGGAATAGCGCCCCTGAGGCCCGCCGGCCCATGCGGCCGGAAAAATTCGCGGCCCTTGCTTTCCTGTTGCCTTTGCTGGGGGCGATACTGATCCTGCCGCCCCTGGTTCTGCTGCCCGGCGGCACGGCATCTCCCCTGTTCGGGATTCCCGCCAACATTGCCTATATTTTTTCCGTCTGGTTGTTGCTGATTGGAGGAGCCTACGCCCTGCAACGCCTGTCCCGCCAGGTTTTCGATACCCCTTCACCCCCGGCACAGCGTGCGTCCGATGATTAGCGGCCCCCTCGTCATTGGAACGGCTATCGCCTATGTGGTGCTGCTGTTCGTGCTGGCCTATATCTCCGATGTCCGGGCCCGCAGCGGGCGCGGGGCGCTGCTGCGCTCGCCGCTGGTGTTCACACTGGCCCTGTCCGTTTACTGCACCAGCTGGACCTTTTACGGTGCCGTCGGTTCGGCGGCCCGCAACGGGCTGGAATTCTTTGCCATCTACCTTGGTCCCACCCTGGTTTTTGTCGGCTGGTGGTTCGGTCTGCGCAAGCTGGTACGGATCGGTCATCGGCAGCGCACCACCTCCATCGCCGATTTCGTGTCTTCCCGTTTCGGAAAATCGGCCGGACTTGCCGTCTTGATCACCCTGATGGCGGTTGCCGGGATCACCCCTTACATTGCGCTGCAACTCAAGGCCATCACCACTTCCCTGGGCGTCATCCTGTCACCGGAGCCCGCCGGGGTTCTGGCCCGGTCCGGCGACGATGTAGGGCTTGCCTTTGCCATTGCCGCGGCCATGGCCCTGTTTTCCATCTTTTTCGGCACCCGCAACATCAACGCCAACGAACAGCATCACGGGGTGGTGGCCGCCATTGCCTTTGAAGCGGTTGTCAAGTTCGTGGCCCTGATCGCGGTGGGCCTGTTCGTGGTGTTCGGCATTGGCGGCGGTGTTGCTGCGACCTATGCCCGCGCCGCCGAAGCAGGGGTCAACCTGGACCCCGCGGCAAATTTCGGCCCGCGCTGGATCACCATCACCATCCTTTCGGCCGCCGCAATCATCTGTCTGCCGCGCCAGTTTCAGATCACGGTGGTAGAAAATGCCGATGAAAACCATCTGAAAACCGCCTCCTGGGCCTTTCCGCTTTATCTGCTGGGCATGAGCATCTTTACCATGCCCATTGCCATCATCGGTCTCAGCCTGCTGCCATCCGGTGCCGACCCGGACATGTTCGTTCTGACCCTGCCCCTGACCCATGATTCCCAGGCGCTGGCCCTGTTCGCCTTCATCGGCGGCTTTTCCTCTGCCACCTCCATGATCATCGTGGCTTCCATCGCCCTGTCCATCATGATTTCCAACCATGTGGTAGTGCCGATTGCCCTGCGCATGCCGGCCCTGTTCGGCCTGCGCCAGGGGGAGGGCATGACGCGCCTTCTTTTGACCTCCCGCCGTCTGAGCATCGGATTCGTGCTGTTTCTGGGCTTTGTCTATTTCTGGCAGACGTCCGGCTCCGGGGCATTGGCCCCGATCGGCCTGATTTCCTTTGCCGGGGTGGCCCAGTTCCTGCCTGCCATATTGGCGGCGCTCTATTGGCGCGATGCCACCCGTCAGGGGGCCCTGGCCGGGCTTTTGTCCGGCTTCGTGATCTGGGCCTATACCAGCTTTCTGCCGAGCCTTGGCGCCTCCAGCCCCCAGATTGCCGATCTGCTCGCCAACGGCCCCTGGCATCTGGGCCTGCTCCGTCCCCAGGCCTTGTTGGGCCTGTCCGGCCTCGACCCGCTGGTGCATTCGGTGTTCTGGAGTCTTCTGGGCAACACTCTGGCGCTTGTTTTCGTGTCGATTGCCACCCAGAACAGCGCCATGGGACGCATGCAGGCCAACCAGTTCGTCGATGTTTTCCGTCGCTCCGACGACGAGCAGAAGGGGTTCACCCGTTCCCAGGCTCCCATGAACGATCTGTTCGTCATGGCCCGCCGTGTTCTGGGAACCGCGGCGGCGGAGCGCCTGTTTGAGAAGTTTGCCCCGACCGGCCGTGACGCCCTTCAGGTCGATGCCACGCCCCGCTTTATTTCACGTCTGGAGAAGGAACTGGCCGGCTCCATTGGTGCCGCCTCCGCCCATGTGCTGTTGGGGCAGGTGGTATCGGGGGAAAGCGTTACCATGGAAGACGTGATGCAGATGGCCGACGAGGCCCACCAGATCATGGAATATTCCCAGCGGCTGGAGCAGACGACGGCCGAACTGCAATCCACCACCTCCCAGTTGCAGAACGCCAATACCCGGTTGCGCCAGCTGGATTCCCAGAAGGACGAGTTCCTCTCCCAGGTCAGCCACGAAGTGCGCACCCCTATGACCGCCATTCGCTCCTTTGCCGAAATTCTGCTGACCCATACCAGCCTGTCGGAGAGCGAACGCCGCAATTTCGTGAGCACCATTCACGCCGAAAGCGTGCGCCTGACCGGCCTGCTGGACGAAATCCTGGATCTGAACGCTCTGGAAAGGGGAGAGGAGCTGTGGAGCAACGAGGCGGTGGATCCAGGGCAGGCCCTCGACCGGGCGGTGGAAGTGTGCGCTCCCATCACCAGCCAGCACAATGTTCAGGTCACGATCGGCAACCGCCCCCGGGGCCTGCGTGTGCATGCCAATTTCAACCGGGTGTGCCAGGTTTTCATCAACCTGATTTCCAACGCCGCCAAGTACAATGATTCAGCCAATCCGCAGTTGAACATTGACTGCCGGCTGGAGAACACGACCTTCGTGGTTGATTTCACGGATAATGGGCCGGGCATCTCTCCCTCCGATCATGGTACGATCTTTGACAAGTTCTGGCGTGGCAAACGCAACCCGGACACCGCCCAGTCCGGTTCGGGGCTGGGTCTGGCCATTTCCCGCGAGATCATGGCCAAGATGAATGGCAGCCTGACCCTGGTCCATGGGGAAGGCCGCGGCGCCTGTTTTCGTGTTGAACTGCCCATTCTGGAGGAGGCCGAAACAGCCGCAGCTGCCTCCCCGAATGAAAAGGTGACCGCCGGCGCCGGGTTGCCCCGTGATGAGTGAGCACATGGGCTCGCAGTACATGCGTGCTCCATGGTTTTGACGGCAGGAAACTTGTGGCGGAGAAAGGAATGGCGACCCCGGCACGATTCGAACGTGCGACCTATTGATTAGAAGTCAATTGCTCTATCCAGCTGAGCTACGGGGCCTCCCGGGGTGCCGGAACGTGCTGGCAGACGGCACCATCAACGGCCCCCGATTTGGACTCTTTGTCCTCGCCTGTCAAATGCTTATCGCACGTCTGCTTTTTCCCCCGACCCAATTCGCGCGACTGATCCGCTTTCGACACCGTGCCACAGGTTGGGCTGTCCTTGAACCGTCAGGGGGGACGGGTGGCGAAATTCCTTTGCAAAATGACGGTATTTCCGCCACCCTTGTCACGATCAGGGTGCCCCGTCAGCATGGTCGGTGATCGGGCCGCCGTGGGAAACGGCTGCCACGGGAAAAGGGCAACAGGGAATGGAATTTTCCTTTCAGCTTTATTCGGCACGAAAGGTTCCGGACCGGTCAAAACTGCTGCATCATCTCGCACGGCTGAGCTTTCGCCGGGTGGAGGGATATGGGGATCTGTACGAGGATCCCGAAGGGCTTTCCCGGCAGTTGCAGGCTGCCGGACTGTCAATGCCGTCGGGGCACTTTTCCCTTCAACAACTGCAACAGGTGGATGTGACGTGCGAAATTGCGGGCATTCTGGGTATCCGTCATCTGATCTGCCCGTGGCTGGACAAAAAGGAGCGTCCCGAACACAGGCAGGGATGGAGAAAGCTTGCGCAGGACTTCAACAAAATTAGCCAAGCATTTCTCGGAAAAGGGCTGACCCTTTCCTGGCATAACCATGATTTCGAATTTGCGGCGTTGCCCGACGGCACGGTTCCCTTGCGTGAACTGCTGGAATACGCCCCGGACATGAACTGGCAGTTCGATGTCGCCTGGGCGGTGCGCGCCGGCCAGAATCCGCTGGCCTGGATTTCTGAATACGGCCACCGCATTACCTCCGTTCACATGAAGGATATTGCCCCCGAAGGAACACGGCAGCAGGAAGATGGCTGGGCAGACCTGGGCCATGGCACCATGGACTGGCCCGGCATCTGGTGGCATATGCAACAGAACAGTTCCGCTTCCCTTTTCGTGCTGGAACATGACAACCCCTCTGATATTCTGCGCTTTGCCCGCCGTTCCCTTGCAACGGCCCGCTCCCTTTGTGGCGCCAACCCGGCTGAACAGGCCCCTGAAGCGGAAGGCAGAAAACCATGAACAGCCCCCTTGGTATCGGACTGATCGGATGTGGCAGCATCTCCTCCACATATCTGGACCTGATACCCCTTTTCCAGGGCATCCGGGCGGTTGCGGTTGCCGATCTGGACATGGAGCGGGCCCAAAAGAGTGCCCGCACCTACCCGGTGGATGCCGTCAGCGTGGAGGAATTGCTGGCGCGCCCGGATGTGGACGTCATCGTCAACCTGACTGTGCCCGCCGCCCATCACGAGGTGAGCTTGCGCGCCCTTGCGGCTGGCAAGCATGTTTACTCCGAAAAACCCCTTGCCCTGACTCTTGAAGACGGGCGCAGCATCGTTGCGGCAGCCCGCAAAGCCGATAGACATGTCTGCGCGGCCCCCGACACCTTCCTTGGCGGAGCCCACCAGCAGGCACGCAAGGCGCTTGATGCGGGCCGTCTGGGGCAGGTGACATCGGGCACCGCCCACATCATGTCATCGGGCATGGAGGCCTGGCACCCGGACCCCGATTTCTTTTTTGCACCCGGTGGCGGGCCCGTTCTGGACATGGGGCCCTATTACCTGTCGGCCCTGGTTGATCTGCTGGGGCCGGTGCGTCATGTCAGCGCCCGCGCCGCAACCCCAAAGCCGTTGCGGACCATCGGGGCTGGCCCCCGCAAGGGGCAACAGATCAACGTGCGCACGCCCACCACCCTTCACGCTATTCTTGAGTTTGCCAATGGTGCGCTGGTTACCCTTGGCGCCAGCTGGGACGTGGTGGCCCACGGGCACAGCCATGTCGAACTTTATGGTGAGACGGGCACGATGATCCTGCCCGATCCCAATTTTTTCGGTGGGGAGGTACGCATCCTGAGGGAAGGAGGGCGTCAAGAAACCCTTTCTGCCCGCTTGCACCCTCTGGCCGTCCCCAATCAGGTCCATGGTGAGCAAGAAAAGGCCAACTATCGTGGAGCCGGGCTTGCCGACATGGCCCACGCTATCCGGCATGGCAAAACCCCGCGTTGCGGGGTCGGATTTGCCCTGCATGTGCTCGACATCATGCTGGCGATCCTCACCTCGGCGGAAACCGGAATATCCGAAACGCTGACCACGTCCTGCGAGCGACCCGAACCGCTAGGTGACCGGCAGGCTGCAGACCTGCTTGATGGTCCGCAAGATGGTGGCGCTGGGAACAGGGGGCGAGACTGAGCCAAGGTGAATGATCGCCCTGGAGCACTTCCCGAAAAGTGTGAAGCGGTTTTCGGACAAGAAGTGCGGAAATATCAAACAGATAGAGCGTGGTCTTGATTCCATCAGAAACAGACACGCTCTAGGGGTGTATCCCGGGCAGGTGGAAACAATCCATGGCGCAGCAACAGGCAGGAAAGGAACGGGCAATGACCGGAACGGCGACACGAAGGATCAGGCTTGGCATGGTCGGGGGCGGGCAGGGGGCCTTCATCGGCGCCGTACACCGGATCGCGGCCCGTCTGGATGGCCGATACGAACTGGTGGCAGGCGCCCTGTCATCGCGCCCGGACGTGGCCCGGGAATCGGCCCGCGAACTGGGGCTGGACCCGGCCCGCTCCTACGATTCATTTTTGCAGATGGCCAG
>JALWTJ010000073.1 GCA_027082895.1 Hyphomicrobiales bacterium
ATCGCTCATGCCGTGGGCAATGGCCGGGTTGATGGTATATTTGGCGATATAGCGCCGCACCCGGAAATTGTCATTGTCGCCGGTTTCCTCGGGCAAGGGACCGCGCTGCTTCTTCATCTTGTCCGCCGTCTGCCAGGTACGAATCAGCACCTCGCCGACCCGCCCCATGGCCTGGCTGTCACTGGCAATGATGGAAAAGGCCCCCATATCGTGCAGAATATCCTCCGCCGCAATGGTTTCCCGCCGGATGCGGCTTTCGGCAAATGCCACGTCCTCGGGAATGGACTTGTCCAAATGGTGGCACACCATGAGCATGTCCAGATGCTCCTCCAGCGTGTTGACCGTAAACGGCCGGGTGGGATTGGTGGACGCAGGCAGCACATGGCTTTCGCCGCATATCCTGATGATGTCCGGCGCGTGCCCGCCCCCGGCCCCTTCCGTGTGGAACGCATGGATGGTGCGCCCCTTCATGGCCCCCACCGTGCTTTCCACGAACCCGCTTTCGTTCAACGTGTCCGTGTGGATCATCACCTGCACGTCCAGATCGTCGGCAACGCTCAGGCAAGTGTCGATGGCCGCCGGGGTCGTGCCCCAGTCCTCGTGCAGTTTCAGCGCACAGGCGCCCCCCAGCACCTGTTCTTCCAGCGCGGCAGGAAGGGACGCATTGCCCTTGCCGGCAAACCCGAAATTCATGGGCAACCCGTCCGCCGCCTGCAACATGGCCCCCAGATGCCACGGACCGGGCGTGCAGGTGGTGGCCAGCGTGCCATGGGCCGGCCCCGTCCCCCCGCCCAGCATGGTGGTCACCCCCGAATGCAGCGCGTCATCGACCTGCTGCGGACAGATGAAATGGATATGACTGTCAAAGCCCCCGGCGGTCAGGATCTTGCCCTCCCCCGCAATGGCCTCGGTTCCCGGCCCGATCACAATGTCCACCCCGGCCTGCGTATCCGGATTGCCCGCCTTGCCAATGCGATGGATCCGGCCGTCCTTCAGCCCCACATCCGCCTTGTAGATGCCCGTATGATCGACGATCAGCGCGTTGGTGATGACCGTATCCACCGCCCCCGCGGCCCGGCTGGCCTGGGACTGGCCCATGCCATCGCGAATGACCTTGCCACCGCCAAACTTCACTTCCTCCCCGTAAACGGTCAGATCCCTTTCCACCTCGATGATCAGATCGGTATCCGCCAGACGCACCCGGTCCCCGGTAGTGGGGCCATACATGCCCGCATAGGCAGCGCGGGAAATTTTCACAGGCATGTTTCATTGCCCTCCATCATTCTGTCAGCTCGATAAGGCCATGCGGCAAACGATCCCGCCGGTCGCAAATCCGACCACTCAAACAGATTTCTCATGTTCGCCCGGACCTTTTCAGGGGCCGCTGATCATTTCCACATAGGATTTGAGTTCCTTGATCCGGTGCAGCGTTACCCGCGCCTTGCATCCATCCACCAGCATGGGCTCCATCGTCCCCCCATGGGCAACGAACCCCTCGGCCAAACAATTGGCATCCCGGAACGCAACCCAGGCCCGTTGTGCTTGCCGCAACACGCCCTCCGCGCTCTGATCATCAATGGAACCGTAACGATCCAGCTCCTTGGCCTGTGCGATGGCCTTCTGATATTCCGCGTTCAGCATCCGGTCTGCTTCCACAAAATCCTGATAGGCACAATAGTTCATTTCCTGCTGATATCCCGGATCCTCACAATTATAGTCCTGCCCGGACTGGGCAAGAACATTTCCCGCGGTCGCACCAAGCAGCAAACCGGCCAGACCAGCCGTGGCCAGAACCATTTTCACCAATTTGCTCAATCCAGCGCTCCCATGATTTTCTGATTAAATCCAAATACGTTCCGCCTGCCTACGAACGGAACAAGTTGTACCTCCCGCCTCTGTCCCGGCTCGAAGCGGATGGCCGTCCCCGCGGCAATATCCAGCCGCATGCCCCGGGCCGCCTCCCGGTCAAACTCCAGGGCAAAATTGCATTCGGCGAAATGAAAATGGGACCCCACCTGCACCGGACGGTCCCCGGTATTGGCCACGTTCAGCGTGATGGCGGACCGGTCTTCGTTCAACGTGATGTCCCCGTCCGCAAGAAAGATTTCGCCCGGTATCATTCATCTGCCTCCGCATGCCCTGTTGACCGCAATC